>DASUEW010000066.1:0-3582 GCA_036274875.1 Ilumatobacteraceae bacterium | reverse complement strand
CTGACCATAACACGTTCGAGCAGAGCGATTCGGCTGTCACGGACGGCGCCGCATCACGCCTGGTCAGGCGCTGTGTCACACCCCTTGCGTAGGGTGGCGGCTACCGACTTCCCCCGATCGATGGTCCGTTGTGATCGGAGGGTTCAGATGAGTGAGACGGTGCTCGGGGTCGACGTGTTGGTCGATCCCGGGATCTTGGATGTCGCGTCGTTGGAGGGGCTCGACGGGCGTGAGCTCGCCGAGTTGTTCAAGCGGCTCGAACAGATACGGCGACAAACCGAGGGTGCGTTGGCCGTGGTGATCGGTGCGGTCAACGACCGTGGTGTGCACCGCAGTGATGGCCACAGCAGTGTCAACGCGTGGTGTCGGGCGTTGGGACGCTGGTCCGATGCTGAGTGTCGGGATCGGGTCCGCACCGCCAACTTGATCCGGGGGTGTGAGCGGTTCCGTTCAGCGGTGACGTCGGGTGAGATCGGTGTCGCCCAGACGCATGAGTTGGGGCGGGTGTTCGCCAATCCGCGCTGCGGCGGCCAGTTGGTGGATGTGGCTGGGGTGATGGTCGACAACGCCACCAAGTTGTCGCATCACGAGTTCCGCATCACCACACGACGGTGGGAGATGCTGGCCGACCTCGACGGCGCCCACAAGTCGGCCGAGGAAGCCCATCAGGGTCGCCGGGCCGGGATCGCCGAAGTCGGCGAGGAGATCCATCTGCATGGCCGGGGCGGGTTGGCCCAGGGGGCGGTGATGGTCGAGATCTTGGAGCGGTTCTGCGACGCCGAGTTCACAGCGGACTGGGATGCCACCGTCGCCCGGCACGGCGACGCCGCCTGCTACTCGCTGATGCCCAGGTCCGACGCCCAGCGGCGGTTCGACGCGATGTACGCGATCTTCGCACGCGCGGCGGCGGCCGATCCTGACGCCACCGAGGCGTTGCCGCTCGTCAACTTGATGATCGACGTCCCCACCATCAAGGCCTACCTCGACGGATTCGGCGACCAACTCGGCGACCAACTCGCCGACAGCAGCGTGCCCGCCGATCCACGTCAGCGGCGCAGCGAGACCGTCTCAGGGATCCCGGTCCCGCCCGCCGACATCGTCGCCGCCATGATCTGGGGGCAGGTCCGCCGGGTGGTGGTCGACTCGGTGGGGGTGGTGGTCAACATGGGACGCCGCCAACGCCTGTTCAAAGGCAACGCCCGCCAAGCGGTGCTGCTGCAATCGAGCCGCTGTGTGATCGCCGGCTGCTCCACACCGATCCGGCGCTGCCAAGCCGACCACCTCACCGAATGGGGCCGTCACGGACCCACCGACGGCCACAACGGCGGCCCGGTGTGCGGCCGCCACAACCGGCTCAAGAACTCCGGCTACCGAGTCCACCGCGACCAACACGGCTTCTGGCACACCTACCGGCCCGACGGCACCGAAATCACCTGACCCGTCGAACTGCCCACCGTCGAGCTGGCACCGTCCGATCACGATGACCCGCTCGGATGCGGCCGCGGCCTGTCGCGGCGGCCATCTGAGCATTCGTGGCCGGGGCCGCTGACCGGTCAGTCTCTGGTCGTGGATGCCCTGGAACTCGCGTATGCCGGTATCGCCGCGCAGGCCCGGATGATCCGGGACGGCGAGATCTCATCACGAGAGCTCGTCGAGGTCTATCTCGAGCGAATCGAGCGGATCGACCCACGACTCAACTCGTTTCGCGAGGTCTTCGCTGACGATGCACTGGTCGCCGCGGCAGCCGCGGACGAGCGCGTCGCTCGGGGAGAAACCGCACCACTCCTCGGCGTGCCGGTGGCGTTCAAGGACGAGCTCGACATCATCGGCCGGGTCACCCATCACGGCACCAACGCATACGACCGACCGGCAGCAGCGAACTCCGTTCACGTTCAACGCATCCTGGACGCCGGGGCCATCGCACTCGGCACGACGAATCTTCCAGAGCTCGCGATCTGCGGATTCACCGAGAGCGAGGCGACAGGCGTCACGCGCAACCCCTGGGACACGGCCCGCACACCCGGCGGCTCGAGCGGTGGGTCGGCCGCTGCGGTGGCAGCTGGCCTGGTGGGCGCCGCGTCCGCGAGCGACGGGGCCGGCTCGATTCGCATCCCTGCCGCGTTCACCGGATTGGTGGGATTGATGCCTCAGCGGGGACGGATCAGCCTCATGCCCGAGGATCAGCACTGGTACGGCATGTCGAGAACTGGCTGCCTCACCCGGCGCGTCATCGACACCGCGCTGTGGCTCGACATCGCGGCCGGCGCGGCACCCGGTGATGCCCACGTACCGCCGCTCTTCAGTGGTTCATATGTGGACGCCGCGACCACCGCACCCGCGAAGTTGAGGATCGCGACGTCCGTCGTTCCGGCCCGGTCGCTCGTGCCACCGATCGTCGACGATGTGGTGCGCGACGCTGTCTCGTCCGCCGCGTCGGCGCTCACCGCTCTCGGGCACACGGTCGTCGAACGAGCACCGCACTACCAGCGCGTCGGCAACGACATCCCGGTGCTCTTCACCCGTGGGATTAGGGCCCACTACGAGACCGTCCCCCACCCAGACCGCCTCGAGAAGCGGACCCGGGGTGTCGCTCGGTACGGCCGCATCATTCCCGACCGGTTGCTGCGATCGGCGCTCAACCGTCAAGCCCGCCACGCGAACCGGATCAATGCGATCTTCGACGACGTCGACGTTCTCGTCACACCGGTCACCGGAACGCCGCCCGTACGGGTGGGCAACTGGCAGGGCAAGGGCGCCCTGCGAACCGTGTTGGGGATGGGCCGCGTCTACCCGTTCACAGCGGTATGGAACTACACCGGCCAGCCGGCGATGGCCATACCGGTCGGGTTCGACGCCCAGGGCTTGCCGCTGTCGGTGATGCTGATCGCACCGCCCAACCGCGAGGACTGGCTGCTGTCGCTCGCCTACCAGATGGAGACCGCCATCGGCTGGCCCTCCAACCGGCCACCGGTCGACTGAACCAACCGGCACCCCGCACATCCACTCTCGGCAGGTGCCCGACGGTCGCCGTTAGAGTGCCGCGAATGGTGAGTGTCGACGAGGTCGCAAGGATGGCCTTGGACTTGCCGGAGACGACTGAAGGCGAGCGTTACGGCACGCGCACCTGGCTCGTTGCCGGCAAGGCGTTCGCCTGGGAGAGGCCGTTCAGCAAGGCAGACATCCGCCGGTTCGGCGACGTCAGCCCGCCCGATGGGGCGATCCTCGCGGTTCGCGTCGAGGACCTCGGTGAGAAGGAGGCGGTGCTCGCTGCGCAGCCCAAATCGTTCTTCACGATTCCGCACTTCGACGGCTATTCGGCCGTCCTGATCCAGCTGAAGACCGTCACCAAACGCGCACTGCGCGCAGCGATCATCGACGGCTGGCTGGCGTGCGCGCCGCCTGCCCTTGCGAACGCATACATCGAGCAGCACGCGGCCCGTCGTCGCTGACGCGGTGGACGTGCGACCACCCCGTCGACCACGTCACCACCTTGGCCGCCCCGCAGTCGACTCGCTCCGCTCACGCTGCTGATCACCGAGGAGATGGCACCCCGGACGCCAGCCTGATCCGGATGACAGCCTG
>DASUEW010000065.1:0-3005 GCA_036274875.1 Ilumatobacteraceae bacterium | reverse complement strand
CGCGGTACCGGCCGTTCCACTCCGACCACAAGGCCGGGAAGTTCCCGACCTGATATCCGCCCGCGCCGACATCCCACGGCTCGGCGATCAGTTTGACCCGGTTGACCACCGGGTCCTGGTGGATGAGGTCGAAGAACGACGACAGACGATCGACCTCGTACAGGCCGCGCGCGAGGGCGGCCGCGAGATCGAACCGGAACCCGTCGACGTGCATCTCGGTGATCCAGTACCGGAGGCTGTCCATCAACAGCTGCAGCGACTGCGAGTGGCGCATGTTGAGGCTGTTGCCGGTGCCCGTGAAGTCGACGTAACGGCTGCGATCGTGCTCGTCGAGCCGGTAGTACGCGGGGTTGTCGAATCCCTTGAGCGACAGCGTCGGTCCGAGGTGGTTGCCCTCCGCGGTGTGGTTGTACACGACGTCGAGGATCACCTCGAGCCCCGCGGCGTGGAGCGCACTCACCATCGCCTTGAACTCCCCGACCTGCTGACCGAGATCACCGGCCGACGAGTAGCGCCCGTGCGGCGCGAGGTAGGCGATCGAGTTGTAACCCCAGTAGTTGCGGAGCCCGCGCTGGTGGAGGAAGTGCTCGGACAAGAAGTGGTGCACGGGTAGCAGCTCGATCGACGTGACGCCCAGATCGCAGAGGTAGTCGACGATCGGTGGCGAGGCCAGACCCGCGTACGTGCCCCTGAGCTCCGGCGGCACGTCGGGGTGCGTCATCGTCAGCCCGCGGACATGTGTCTCGTAGATGATCGTCTGGTGGAGCGGGATGTTCGGATTCCGATCGCTTCCCCAGTCGAAGGCAGGGTCGGTGACGACCGAGCGCGGCATGTGCCGCGCACTGTCGCGGCGGCTGATGCGGTCGGGGTTCGACTGGATGTGGCCATAGACCGCGTCGCCCCAACCCAGCTCCCCGGTGACGGCCGTCGAATAGGGATCGAGCAGCACCTTGGCCGGATTGCACCGCAGACCCTGGTGCGGCGCCCATTGCCCGTGCACCCGGTAGGCGTAGCGCTGGCCGGCGCGAATGCCGGGGACGTACCCGTGATGCACGAACGCGGTGACCTCCGGCAGCGTCAACCGCGTCTCGCGGCCGCGCGAGTCGAACAGGCACAGTTCGATCCGCTCGGCGATCTCGGAGAACACGGCGAAGTTCACGCCCTCCTCGTCGAGGGTGGCACCGAGCGGCAACGCACCGCCGGGCCAGATGTCAGGCCACGTGTTGGTGTTGTCGCTCACGCGCTGACCGCCATGGACCTGATGTTCTAGTCGCTGAGCGATGGGCGTGGATCGACGGCTTCCGAATCACGGTCGGCACCCGAATCACCTCGGTCGGTGACGACGGGCGGAGTCGACCGCGGGCCGTTCGCGGTTTGAAACAAATCTCTCGGACTTCGTCTTGAGAACTCACTAGAACTGGCCGATACATCTGCGACACTGAAGTCGACCGGCGGGCCGGCGACACAGGCAGACACGACGAGACGAGAGGCCCGACAGGGACACGGAGAATGATTGTGATGATCCGACTAGACGACGAAACAGCCCACGACAGGGCCGTCCGCCATGTTGCCAACGAACTCGGCCTCGGAACGCCCCCGACCATCTCATGGGACGGCGACCACCATCTCCAGGGACACTTCGAATTGGCCGGCACCCGCATGGTTCTCATCGCTCCGCGCACCGACGATCACATGCCGCTGTTGCTCACCGACGCCGACTGGGACGCCCTGCGCCGTTCGCGCTGACGCCTTGGCGCCGACTCACGTCAGCGCCCCGCTTCACATTTCCTTCGTCCCCCGTGTATTCGCGACGGCTCGACGATCTCTAGAGGGCCATGAGCCTGAATGCTTACGACGACGACTACGACGACGATCGCCGACCACTGAAGCGGATCATCCTGTGCGTCGTGGGGATCGCGTTGACGGCGGTGCTGTGGTTCGTGATCCGGCCCTCACTCGGTAGCGGTGGGACGACGAGCGCCAGCACGTTCTACGAACCGGCAGCGACCACGGATGTCGTCGAGCAGGAGCTGGTGCCGACGACAACGTCCACCGTGCCGCCGACCACTGCGTCTGAGGACCCGGCCACCACGGTGACCTCGGAGGTCGAGGCGACGACCACGACCGCCGCCGGACGTACAGATTCTGGGCCTGATTCTGGGCTCCCGACCACGAGCGCCACCGACAGCTCGATCGCCCCCGGCGACACGGCCCTCGGCGAGACAGAGGCACAGGTCGAACAGGTGGCGTCGTACCCGACACTCCCCGACGGCAGCCCGACGCCGGTCCTCGCCATCTTCGACACCGACCAGATCACGTTGTCCGGCACGGTCCCGAGCCAGGCGGCCGCCGACCGCCTCGCCCAGCTGGCGATCGCCAACAGCAAGACCACTGCCCCGCTCGTTCAGTTCCTCGCCATCAACCCGGATGTGCCGGCCAACGTCGGCGTACGGGTGATCGAGATGACCTCGAGCCGGTTCCCCGCCGGGGGCGCCGAGATCCTGCCCGATCATGGCCGGGAGCTCGACCGGATCGGCGCCGTGATGAACGCGCTGCCGAACACGACGGTGCTGGTCATCGGCCACGCCGACCAGCGCGGATCGGAGGAGGACAACTTCGCCGTCTCCGAGGCCCGGGCACGGGCGGTCGTCAGCCACCTCGTGGACTACGGGATCGACGCCTCACGGCTGTCGTCGCGAGCGGTCGGCGAGAGCGACCTGCTGAGCCTGAACGACGACGAGACGGCGCTCGAGCTCAACCGGCGCACCGAGTTCGTGATCTACGGCACCCTGCTCGGCGCCTGATCGTCCGACCAAGCCGTTCTGTCTGCTTCGTTGGGCCCGTGGCTGCATCTGAAGCAGACAGTTCGGGCAACGGATCGGCGTCTACGAGCGCAGCGGGGTGCGTGACGGCGCGACGACCTCGCCGGCTATGGGGGGTCCAGGCGGCGTGCCCTCACCGAACGGGCTGCCGCCGAGGGCTTCCCTGCCGTGGGGTGTGACCCA
>DASUEW010000064.1:0-4906 GCA_036274875.1 Ilumatobacteraceae bacterium | reverse complement strand
GTCGGTTCGACCTGCACGAACTCGCACGTTCGTTGCAGCGGGCGCTCGACGACTTCGACGAAGGCGCTGCGCAGGCCGTGCTCGACCGTCTGCTGTCGGACTTCACGCTGGTGACGACCCTGCGCGACGTCGTGCTGCCGTACCTGCACCAGCTCGGCGAGCGCTGGGGAAGGGGTGAGATCACCATCGCCCAGGAGCATTTCGCCAGCAACGTGATCAGAGGACGCCTGGCTGGTCTGGCCCGCGGGTGGGGAGACGGCCACGGGCCACGGGCGTTCCTCGCCTGCCCGCCCGACGAGCTGCACGACCTGCCGCTGCTGGTCTTCGGCATCGTGCTGAACCGGAACGGGTGGCGGATCGACTACTTCGGAGCGAGTACGCCGGTCGACGAGCTGCTCCGAGCGGCTGCACATTCACGGCCGGAACTGGTCGTCGTGGCTGCGACCACGGCGGATCGGTTCAACACGATCCTCAGCGAGCTGGCCCGCCTCGCCGCGGTGGCGCCGCTCGCCATCGCCGGAGCGGGCGCCACACGGCACATGGCCGACGAGATCGGCGCCCACCTGTTCTCCGACGACCCCGTCAGCGCCGCCCAGCACCAAGGGCAGGGCCGGTGAGCCGGTCACCGACTCGTCGACCCACTGTCCTGTGGTTCCGGCGCGACCTCCGTCTCGACGACCATCCCGCGTTGGTCGCGGCCGCTCGGCAGGGGCCGGTCATCCCGCTGTTCGTGCTCGAGGATGACTTGCTCCGGACGGCCGGCCATCCCCGACTCGCCTACCTCCTTCGCACCCTGCGCGCGCTGGATCACCAGCTCGAGACGTGTGGCGCCGCACTCACGCTCCGGCGTGGTCGTCCCGAACGGGTCGTCCCGGCGGTGGTCGCCGAGACCGGTGCGGCCGCCGTCCACGTCTCCGCAGATTTCGCCCCGTACGGCGCTCGGCGCGACGAGCGCGTCGTCGCCGCACTCGGTCCGGTGCCTCTGGTCGCCACCGGATCGCCATACGCAGTCGCCCCAGACCGGATCCGCAAGCCGAACGGCGATCCGTACCAGGTGTTCGCCGCGTTCCACCGGTCGTGGGTTGCCTGCGGCTGGGACGCCCCTGCCCGGTTCGATCGCAGCACCGTCGAGTGGCGGAGGATCGCCGGCGTGGCGATCCCCGACGACCCAGCGATCAGCGCCACGCTGCCGAATGCGGGGGAGCCCGCCGCCGCCCGCGCGTGGGCACGGTTCCGCGGCGACGGTCTGACGTCGTACGGCGCCCGAAGGGACCGGCCGGGCATCAGCGGGACGTCGAGCATGTCACCGTTCCTCAAGCTGGGGGCGATCCATCCACGCACGCTGCTCGCCGATCTCGGACCGGACGACGACGCCTTCCGTCGCCAACTGGCATGGCGCGAGTTCTACGCCACTGTGCTCCACCACGCGCCCTCCACCGCGCGCGTCTCCTTCCAGCCGAACATGGCGCGCATGGAGTACGACCGCGGTCCCGATGCCGACGCCCGATTCGATGTGTGGGCCGCAGGTCGGACCGGGTATCCACTCGTCGATGCGGGGATGCGCCAGTTGATGGAGCAAGGCTGGATGCACAACCGGGTGCGGATGATCACCGCCTCGTTCCTCGTGAAGGACCTCCACATCGACTGGACCCGCGGGGCACGGCACTTCATCGACCATCTGATCGACGGCGACGTGGCCAGCAACCAGCACGGCTGGCAGTGGACGGCAGGGACGGGTCCCGACCCGGCGCCGTACTTCCGGATCTTCAACCCGGTCAGCCAGAGCCGGAAGTTCGATCCTGACGGCGAGTACATCCGCCGCTGGGTGCCGGAGCTGGCTGCACTGCCCAGCACCGAGATCCACGAGCCGTGGCTCCGACCGCAAGGTGTTCCATCGGGGTACCCCGCACCGGTCGTCGACCACTTCGACGAGCGGGCCGACTCCCTCGCTCGCTATCACAGCGTTCGTTCCCAGCGCGAAGTCGTCGGGAGTGTCCCATGTTCCTCGCGCTGAAGGAGATGCGACGCGCGAAGGTGCGCTTCGGCATGCTCATCGCGGCGATCGGGATGCTGATGTTCCTGATCCTGTTCCAGCAGGCGCTGCAGAGCGGACTGGTGACGTCGTTCGTCGGTGCCATCCGGAACCAGTCGGCGCCGGTGCTCGTGTACTCGGTCGATGGGCAACGGGTGCTGCAGGGCAGCGTGATCACGCCTGAACTCGAACAGCTCGTGCGGGCCACTCCCGACATCGCCGACATCGGCTACATCGGACAGAGCACGTTCACGGTCACCGCCGCCGACGAACAGGCCGACGCCGCGATCATCGGCTACGAACGCGAGGGTGTCGGCTCACCGCGCGACCTGGTCGCGGGCCGCCTCGCCGAGCAGCCGGGCGAGGCGGTCGCCAGCGAGGCCGACGCCGATGACGGGTTCGACATCGGCGACACGGTCGTCGTCGAACCAGGCGGTCTCGAGCTGAGTGTGGTCGGGTTGGCGCCCGACGCCCAGCTCAGCGTCACGCCGACACTGTTCGTCGGCTACGACACGTACCTCGCCGCCGTCGGCGCCCGCAATCCCGGTGGTGGCGACCCGCTCCCGAACGCGCTCGCGGTCGTGCCGGCCGATGGCACCACACCGGCCGAGCTCGCCGTCGCGATCAACGCCGGCAGCGACGACCTCGACGCGCTGACCCGCCAACAGGCCGCCGACCGGTCGCCGGGGGTCGCCCAGGTGCGCCAGTCGTTCCAGATCATCTTCCTGCTCTACGGCCTCGTGGTACCGCTCGTGACCGGCCTGTTCTTCCTCATCATCACCATCCAGAAGTCCGGTTCGTTGACGTTGCTGCGGGCGATCGGCGCCCCGGCCCGCCGCCTCGTGAACGCGTTGCTCGTACAGGTGCTCATCATCGTCGGGCTGGGCCTGCTGCTGGGCGCCGCGCTGTACTACCCGTTGACGCTGTTCGACGCCACGGCGCTGGCGTTGCGGTTCGAGGTCGGCGTCGTGCTGGGGTGGTCGGCGGTGCTGGTCGTGCTCGGGCTCGCCTCGTCGTTGCTGGCCGCCCGGCGAGTGCTGGCCATCGATCCCGTCGTGGCGACCACTGGGGCAGGGGTGGGACGGTGAAGCTCGCGTTGCGTGAGCTCCGCCGCCGACCGGGCCGCTTCGTCACGGCCGCGGTCATCCTGACGCTCGTCGCGGTTCTGGTGATGTTCCTTGGCGGCCTGCTCGACGGCCTCATCCGTGGTTCGACGGGCGCCTTGCGGGCCCAGAACGCCGACGTCGTCGTGTACTCGGAATCCGCCCGCACCACGTTCGTCCGCAGTCGCATCGACGCCGAGACGCGCGCCGCGGTCGAGGCGGTCCCCGGGGTCGCCCGCACGGGTGGCGTCGGCATCGTGCAACTCGGCGCGCGGGTGCCGGGCAACGATCCACGTGATCTCGCGGCGACGGCGCTGTTCGGCTACGAGTTGGCGCCGTCGGGCATCCCCGAGGCACCGGGTCCTGGCACGGTCTATGCCGACGACGTCCTGCGCGCCGACGGCGTGGAGGTCGGGATGGAGATCCTGCTCGGGCCGGCCCGTTCGCCGGTGACCGTGATCGGTTTCGTCACCGACGTGAGCTACTCGGGGCAGGGAAGTCTGTGGGCCGAGCCGGGAACCTGGCGAGAGGTGATGGCGGCCAACCGGCCGGACGTCCGCCTGCCCGACGACTCCTTCCAGGCGCTCGTCGTGCAAGCCGCCGACGGTGTCGACGTCGACCGACTCGCCGCCGAGATCGACGATGCACTCGAGGGTCGTGTCGAGTCCTTGTCGGTCAGCGACGCGATCGACGCCATCCCTGGCGTGCGCCAGCAGCGGTCGACCTTCAACCAGATCATCGGTGTGACCGTCGTGATCGCGGCCGTGGTGGTGGCGCTGTTCTTCGCCCTGCTCACGGTCGAACGCCTCGCCCTGTACGGCGTGCTGAAGGCGCTCGGGGCGCGCAGTCGCACGCTCTTCGCCGGGCTCGTCGCCCAAGCCGTTGTCGTCACCGCCGCCGCGTCGATCGTCGCCGGCGGTGCCGCGTACGGGATCGACGCGCTCATCCCGGCCGGTTCGATCCCGCTCGACATCTCGGCGCGCCGGGTGATCCTCAGCGCCGCCCTCCTCCTCGTCGCCGCCGTCATCGGCTGCGGCTTTTCCCTCCGCCGGGTGCTTCGCGTCGACCCGGCCGCAGCGATCGGAACCAGCTCATGAGCGCCCATGTCGATCACCCCGCCACCGCGCCCGGCGCCGGCGACGTCGAGGCGGCGCTCGAGCTGCGTGCCGTCCGCAAGGTGTACCCGATGGCCGACGAGGAGGTCGTCGCTCTCGACCACGCCGATCTCCGTGTGGCGCCGGGCGAGATCGTCGCCCTCGTCGGCCCGTCCGGCTCGGGCAAGACGACACTGTGCTCGATCGCCGGCGGACTCCTGACGCCGACCGCGGGCACCGTCGTCGTCGGCGGTGAGGACATCTCGGACCACTCGGCCAAGCAGCTGACCGAGTTTCGCCAGCACAAGGTCGGCTTCGTGTTCCAGTCCGTCAACCTGGTGCCCTTCCTGACCGCACGCGAGAACCTGCTCGTCGTCGACGAGCTCGGCCGTCGCACCGGCGCCGCGGCCCGCCAACGCGCCGACCAGCTGCTCGACGAGCTCGGCCTCGGTGACCGGTCGAACAACCTCCCCGCCCAGCTGTCGGGCGGCCAGCGTCAGCGCGTCGCGATCGGCAGGGCGTTGATGAACGACCCCGAGCTGGTCCTGTTCGACGAGCCGACCTCGGCGCTCGACACGACGACCGGTGCACAGGTGATGGAGCTGATCCGCAGCGAGATGAAGTCGCGCGGTACGGCGGCGATCGTGGTGACGCACGACGAGCGGATCACGCACTAC
>DASUEW010000063.1:0-5232 GCA_036274875.1 Ilumatobacteraceae bacterium | reverse complement strand
GCGCCTCGTGCGTGACGCGCTGTACGACTCCAACGAGCGGCCCACGGTCGTCGGGAGGCGCGACGACCAGGGCCGGCCGCTGATCCCCGGCGGCGGGATGCTCGACGCCGAGCGACTGATCACGCCGCTGCGGGCCCGGCTCGCGGCACGCCTCGACGAGCGTCTCGCGCCGCTTCCCGCGCCGGTGAGCGAGAGGTCGCTGATCACGCTCTCGGTGGAGCGGGCGCCGTTCTTCTGCAGTGGCTGCCCGCACAACGTCAGCACCAGGGCGGCGCCCGGCACGCTCGTCGGCGGCGGCATCGGCTGCCACGCGATGGTCGGCCTGATGGAACCCGAGCGCGTCGGCGACCTCGTCGGCCTCACGTGCATGGGCAACGAGGGCGCACAGTGGATCGGCATGGCGCCGTTCCTCGAGCGCAAGCACCTCGTCCAGAACCTCGGCGACGGGACGTTCTTCCACTCCGGTTCGTTGGCGATCCGTGCCGCGGTCGCGGCCGGCGTCGACATCACGTACAAGCTGTTGCACAACGGCACGGTCGCGATGACGGGTGGCCAGGACGCGGTCGGCGCGGTCGGCGTGCCCGACATCGTGAGGATGGTGCTGCTCGAGGGTGTCAGCAAGGTGATCGTGACCACCGACGACCTCGACCGGTACGACCTCGACGAGTTCCCCGAGGGCGTCGACGTGTGGCATCGCACCCGCCTCGACGAGGCGCAGAAGGTGCTCGCCGCCGTTCCCGGCACGACGGTGCTGCTCCACGATCAGGCCTGCGCCGCCGAGAAACGGCGGGCGCGCAGCCGAGGCAAGCTGGCGACGCCCGACTTCCGGGTCGTCATCAACGAACGGGTCTGCGAGGGCTGTGGCGACTGCGGCGCCAAGAGCAACTGCCTGTCGGTGCAGCCGGTCGACACGCCGTACGGGCGCAAGACCCGCATCGACCAGACGAGCTGCAACTTCGACTTCTCGTGCATGGAGGGCGACTGCCCGGCGTTCGCCACGGTGTCGACCGACCCCGGCGGCCAGCAGCGCACCGGCACCTCGACCGGCGAGGTCGACGTCAGCGACCTCCCGGCGCCGGCGCCGATCGTCGACCCTTCCCGGTTCACGGTGCGCCTGTCGGGGATCGGCGGCACTGGTGTCGTCACCGTCAGCCAGATCCTCGGAACGGCGGCGATGCTCGCCGGCCACACCGTGCGCGGCCTCGACCAGACCGGCCTGTCGCAGAAGGCCGGACCGGTCAAGAGCGACATCCGCATCACCGGCGGCGTGTCGGTCGCGTCGAACCACGCCAGCGTGTCGGGTGTCGACACCCTGCTCGCGTTCGACCTGCTCGCCGCCGCCAGCGACTCGCACCGCCGGGGCGGTTCCCCCGATCGCACCGTCGTCATCGCCAACACCCGAGCCGTTCCGACCGGTGCGATCGTCACCGACCCGACCACCCCGTACCCGGCGATCGATTCGCTGCACGGCCGGATGGACCAGGTGTCGCGGAGCGAGCTCAACCGCTACTTCGACGCGGCGGCGATCACGACCGGGCTGTTCGGCGGCACGACGACCGCCAACATCTTCATGCTCGGCGTCGCCGCCCAGGCCGGCGCCATTCCGGTCGGCCCCGAGTTCCTGGAGCGGGCGATCGAGCTCAACGGCGTCGCCGTGGCACGGAACATCGCGGCGTTCCGGTGGGGGCGCCGGATGGCCGTCGACCCCGCCGGCGTCGAGGATGCCGCCGGGCTCGTCGCGCCGCCGCCCGAGACGCTCGACGAGATGATCGACCGGCTTGCCGACGACCTCGTCGGCTACCAGTCACGCCGGTACGCCGATCGTTACCGGGCGGTGGTCGATCGGGTCCGAGCCGCCGAGCAGGCCGTCGCTCCCGGCTCGACGGCGCTCACCGACGCAGTCGCTCGCAACCTCCACAAGTTGATGGCCTACAAGGACGAGTACGAGGTCGCCCGCCTGCTGCTCCTCGACGAGTCACGCGAGCGATACGAGGCGATCGGCGGCAAGCACACGAAGGTGACCTATCGCCTGCACCCGCCGATGTTGCGGGCGATGGGCATGAAGAACAAGCTGAAGCTGCGGCGCACCGGCGCCCCGCTGATGCGGTCGTTGCGATCCGCCAAGGGGCTGCGGGGCACGTTGCTCGACCCGTTCCGTTGGGGCGAGGTGCGTGCGATCGAGCGGGCGATGATCCCGGAGTACGAGCGTGCCGTCGATCAGCTGATCGCCGGTCTCACCGCCGCCAACCTCTCCGAAGCGGTGACGATCGCCGGACTCCCCGATCAGGTCCGCGGCTACGAGCACCTCAAGCTCGGACGAGCCAAGGCCTACCGCACCGAGCTCGCCGACCGTCTGGCGGCGTTCGCATCCTGAGCGGGCGGTGCCCCGGGGGCCGCGGGCCCTCCCGTCTCAGGTCACAGGGTGACCGACGAGCACGTTGCCGTGCGGCACCCCGGCTTTGGCCACGCCGGCAGGCTCAGGCGCACTAGTGCCGACGTCGCCGACACCTGCCGCAGCGTCAACTGGCCGAGCGCACCGGTTCGGGGGGCGACAAAGGTCGTCGTCGTCGTCACCCCGGGCTGCGTCGTCACCGGCGGCTGGGTCGGCTGTGTTGGCTGGGTCGGCTGTGTCGTCACCGGCGGCTGGGTCGGCTGCGTCGGTCGCGTCGTCGTCGTGACACCGGGCGTCGCCGGTGAAGTCGTGGCGGGTGCGGTCGCCGGCACGGTCGTGCCAGGGCCACCTGGCGAGACCGTCGTGGTCGTCACCGGGGCGGCCGGCCCGTCGAACGTGAAATCGCCGTCGAGGATCAGCTCGAACGTCCGCGACGTCGCGAACAGCACGACCACGTCGGTGATCGCACCGTACGGCACGGCCGGCGAGACGAGGGTCAGCCGTGAGCCGGACGACACCGCCTGCACGATGGCGAGCTGACCGAACCACACGTACACCGGGACGTTCGTCGGGAAGTTCCCGTACAGCACCAGCGGCGTCCCGCC
The DNA here is from genome assembly GCA_036274875.1 of Ilumatobacteraceae bacterium. GTDB lineage: Bacteria > Actinomycetota > Acidimicrobiia > Acidimicrobiales > Ilumatobacteraceae > JALOLG01. The sequence continues at coordinate 2,235 of DASUEW010000063.1, read as the reverse complement.
GGTCACCCCGGCCACGCGCGGGAACATGTCGTCGAACGTCCACACACCGTCCGCGTCGGGGTCAGACGGAGATGTCGTCGGTGTCGCGCCGGCAACCGTGGTCGAGGGTGTCGCGCCGGCAACCGTCGTCGTCGGTGTCGCGCCGCCAACCGTCGTCGGCGGCGCCGCGCTCGTCGTCGGTCCTGGTGCAACCGTGGTCGCCGGCGGCGTCACCGCCGCTGTGGTCGTCGTCGGTGCCGGGGCCAGGGTCGTCGCCGGCGTCGTCGGCGTGCCCGGCGACGTCGTCGCCACGCTGGTCGTCGTCGGTGCCGGCGCCGTCGGCGTCGTCGCTCTCGTCGTCGTCGGCGGGGTGGTGCCCGGCGAAGTCGTCGCGACCGTTGTCGGGGTTGTGGCCGCGATGGTCGTCGTCGGACCCGGCGTGGTCGTCGTGACGACCTCCCGGGGGGCGGTCGTCGGAACCGCACCGCTCACTGTCGTGGTCGGCGCGACGCCCGGCACCGTCGAGGTTGTCGTGACCGTCGAACCGGCTGCCGACACCGACAGGTACACGGCCTGCGCGCCACCGACCGGGTTGTTCGACGCGTCGAGCAGCTCGGTGACGATCGCGAACTCGCCTGCGGGCAGCGTCAGCTGGGCCGTGAAGTCGGAGCCGGTCGTCTCCAGCGCCGCCACGGTGCGCAGCGTCATCACCTCGAAGGACCCGTCCGGTCCGGTCGTCGCCGAAGCCAGGTGGCCGGTGGCGTCGGCGAACGAGGCCGCCAGCCCTTCGACCGCATGCACTGCGCCGGCGCTGCTGGCACCGACCGAGATGCGCAGCTTGGCGACAGCTCCGACGTCGACGGCGCGGATGTTGAACCCGAGCTGACCTGGTGTGTCGGGGGTGAGCGACTCGGCGCCAGAGAACGTGACGCGCACACCGCTGCCGGCCTGGGCACCGAGGGCGGCGGCCATGTCGAGGCGACCGCCGACTCCGATCGGTGTCGCGGTCGAGATCAGCCGGTCGCGCACGGCAGCCGGGGCCGTCGCCTGACCGGACGCGATCATCAACGCTGCGCCGCCGGCCACCACCGGGGCGGCCATCGACGTGCCCGACAGGAACGCCCACGCGCCGCCCGGCATCGTCGACAGGAGAGACTGGCCGGGGGCGTACAACCCCAGCGGCGACCCGAAGTTCGAGAAGCTCGCCTTGACGTCAGAGTTCGTGGAGGCGCCGACCGAGAGCACGTTGTCGTAGTACAGCGAGAACGACGCCGGCCACACGGGCGCCGATGTGATGTCGCGACCGCTGTTGCCCATGGCGACGACGATGAGGACACCGGCCGTTTGGGCGCGCGCGAACGGACCCTCGAGCACGCCCATCTGAGCGCGGGTGTAGGCGCCGGGTGTGGTGCCCAGCGAGAGGTTGATCACGTCGGCGCCGTTGGCGACCGCGTAGTCGACCGCCGCGCCGACTGCTGACATGTAGATCTGGCCGCCGGGCTGGGCGACCTTGAGGGTCATCACGTTCGCGTCGGGAGCGACCCCAGCGATGCCGATGCCGTTGCGGGCGGCGGCGACGATCCCGGCGACGTGGGTACCGTGATATGCGCTCGGCGCGCCGGCGTCCGGTGTGACGCCGGCGTCGTTGGAGCCGAAGTCCCAGCCGTTGCAGTCACCCGCGAACCCGTTGCCGTCGGTGTCGGCCGCACCGCACGCCTGGTCGGTGTTCGACCACATGTTGGGCGCCAGATCGGGATGGTCGAGCTGAACGCCGGTGTCGATCACAGCGACGACTGCACCTGCGCCGGTGGTCACGTTCCAGGCGTCGACCACCGAGATGTCGGCCCCGGCCACGCCGGCCGAGCCCTGTGCCTGCGTGGGTGAGCCGGTGTTCCCGATCGCCCACTGGTCACCCTGGTAGGGCTCGGTGAAGAGCCCGAGCAGCACTTCGTCCTGGGCGATCTCCACGCCGGGCACGACGAGCAGCGATTCTGCGTCACCGGAGGTGGCGACCTGGATGATGCCGGGACCTACGACCGTGACCTCCTCGACGCCTTCGACGGCGCGCAGTGCGTCGGCGATCGATTCGTCGCCGGCCACGGCGATGTCGTTCAGGGGAGCCGACGCGACCTCGGGGTCGAGCTCGAGCAGGCCGGCGTCGGAGTGCAGGTACCTGGCGCCGGCGGCTCCGAGCACACCGTCGTCGTCAACGACGATCACCGCGTTGTCGGTGGTGTCGAGCAGTGCCTGCTCGGC
>DASUEW010000062.1:0-6182 GCA_036274875.1 Ilumatobacteraceae bacterium | reverse complement strand
TCCCCCGGTCCATCGCGTCCACCCTGTCAGGCACATCCACCTCTCAGCACATCCACCCTCTCAGGCACATCGCCCCTTCGCGCTCGTGGGTGATCCTATATTATGCATGATCGTGATGGTCGGCCCCAAGAGCCTCTCGTGACGGCCGACCGGCCGATGGACCAGCCGAGGGAATGGTGGCCCGAGCTGGCGCCGAAGTGGGAACCGACCACCGCGCCCCGGCCGCCCGGCGTGTGCATCGACGTCCACACCCACCTGCGGGTTCCGGCTGCGGCTGCGCTCGCCGAACCGCACTACCGCCCCGAGCTGGAACCCCGCAACCTCTACTCGTCCGACGAGACGCTGCGCTACAACCGCGAGCTCCAGGCGACACCGCTCCAGCTCGCCCAGTTCGAGGAGCCCGAGGCGCGCATCGCCGACATGGACAAGCAGGGCGTCGACATGCAGGTGCTCTCCGTCGCGCCACCGCAGTACTACTACTGGCTCGAGCCGGGCCTCGCCTTGCGTGCGTGCCGCCTCCAGCACGAACGTTTCGCCGAGATCGTGGCGCAGCACCCCACCCGCTTCGCGGCCGTCGCCAACCTGCCCATGGACCACCCGGCGATCGCCGTGGAGGTGATGCGCGAAGCGAAGCACGACTTCGGCTTCAACGGCTTCGAGATCAGCGCCGACGTCAACGGCGGTGATCTCGACGACCGGCGCTACGACCCGGTCTGGGAGCACGCGGTCGAGCTCGACATGACGGTGATCCTGCACCCGCAGGGCTTCACCCACGGCGAGCGGATGCGCGACTACTACCTCGTCAACGTGTTGTGCATGCCGCTCGCGTCGACGCTCGCCGTGTCGCGGATGATCCTCGGGGGGGTGTGGCAGCGCCACCCCGATCTGCGCATGCTGGTGGTCCACGGTGGCGGGTACCTGCCGTTCTACTTCGGGCGTACCGACCACGCGTTTCGTGTCCGGCCGGAGCTCCGCAAGCACATCGACCGTCCGCCGAGCGAGTACCTCCACAAGCTGCACTTCGACACCGCGGTGTTCGAGCCGCGGATGGTCGAGCACCTCGTCGACGAGTTCGGCGCCGACAGGGTGCTGTTGGGTACCGACTACCCCTTCGACATGAGCACGACCGATCCCCTGGCATTCCTTGCCGGCGCCGACCTCGACGCGACGACCCGGGCGCTGATCGTCGGCGGGAACGCGGCCCGCCTCTTCCAGCTCGACGTCAAGATCGACCGCTGAAGCCGAGCAGGCGCGCCGCGTTGCCGCCGCTGATCAAGTCGATCTGATCCTGCGTGAGGCCGTCCACCCGACCGATCAGGCCGAGTGGATCGTCGTCACCCATGTCGTACGGGTAGTCGGTGCCGAGCAGCACGTGGTCCGCGCCGTACCGGTCGATCAGGTACCGCAGCTGTTCGGGGTCGAACACCATCGTGTCGAAGAAGAACCTGCGCAGGTAGTCGCCGGGTGGCAGAGGGAGACCCTCCCGCACGTCCTCACGGGCGCGCCAGGCGTGGTCGATGCGGCCCGCGTAGGCGGGCAGGTAGCCGCCGCCGTGGACGACGAGGATCTTCAGCGCCGGATGGCGCTCCATCACGCCGGCGAAGATCAGGTGGGCGGTGGCCAGGGTGGCCTCGAACGCGTGCCCGATGATGTTGAGGAAGTTGTGGTCGACGAGCCGGTCCTTGTGCGTGTAGCCGTCGGTGTGCACGACGATGACCGCGCCGAGCGCCTCGACCTCGGTCCAGAACGGCTCGAACCTGGGCGCCGCGATCTCCTCGCCGTTGACGTGGGTCCCGATCTCGAGACCACGCATGCCGAGCACGTCGACGCAGTAGCGCAGCTCGGCGATGGCCGCGTCGGTGTCCTGGAGCGGGACCGTGCCGAGGGGGGCGAACCGATCCGGGTAGCGGGCGGTCGACTCGGCCAACTCGTCGTTGATGATCCGGCTGATCCTGGCCCCCGTGTCGGGCGGTGACCAGTAGTAGTACTGGTACACCGCGACGGCGACGGCCTGGATGTCGACGCCCATCCGGTCCATGTCGGCGAGACGCTCCGTGAGGAATTCCATCTTCGGGCGCAGGTGCTCGAGCTGGCGACGATTCACCTCGCGGGTCAGATCGCTCCCGTATTGCAGGGGCACCCTGCCGGCCCGCTCGCCCTCCGCCCGCATGATCTCGCCGGCCGGTCCGCACTCCCGATGGCAGTGGATGTCGATCACCGGCCCGTCGCCTCGATGCGCTCTCATCCCCGAACCCTATATCCGAGAATCCTATATCTGATAGGAAGCCGGTGACAGCGTGTCGCGGACCGTGCTCACGCGCCCGTCTGGATCCTGATCAACTCACGCGCCAAGTCGAGTGGTGGTCGATCCGGTTCCACCTTCTCGAGCAGCGACCAACGGTCCCAGCACGAGATCGCGGCGACCGACCTCGAGCCGTCGAGCGTGTTCCGGTTGATCCCCTGCCACGACACGCGCTTTCCGCCGAGCGTCCCCGACATCTCCCATTCCGTGAAGACCGTCGCCTCTCGCGCTGCCCAGTCCAGGACCGTGAGCCCGATGTCGGGCACGCCTCGCTTCACTGCGGCCACGAACTGCTCAGCCTCCTCGAACGAGTACGGGACCTGCGCGCCGGCCACGCGCAGCGTCGCTCCAGGGTGCATCAGGCGTTCGAGGCCGCTGCCGTCCGTCCAGTGGTCGGCGAAGGCCGCGACGAACTGTTCGATCTCTGCGCCTGATGGCATCGGCTTCCCCTCCTCGCCACAGGTACGTGCCACTGCGGCGATCGGCAACGATATATCATCTGTAGATGATGTATCAATGCGGATCCAACGCGTCGTGACAAACGCGTCGTGACAAACATGGCGTCGGAGCTCGCCGTTGCCCACGCCGTCGCCGACGAGACGCGTCTCGCGATCCTGCGTCGTCTGAGTGAGGACGCGGCCGCCGTCGCCGAGCTGGTCGCCGAGCTCGACAAGGCGCAGGCGCTCGTGTCGAACCATCTGCGGGTGCTCCGAGACGCCAAGCTCGTGTCGTTCGACCGCGACGGGCGCAAGTCGATCTATCGCATCGCGAACGCGTCGGTGGTGACGCTGCTCGAGTCGCTGGCGGCTCTCTCCCGTAGTGGGCACGAGGCTCGGGCGACCCCGGCGATGTCGCGAGCGCGGACCTGCTACGACCATCTCGCCGGTGCCCTCGGCGTCGGCCTGTATCAGCGCCTCATCGAGGCCCGGGCACTCGAGGTGCACGACGGGGATGTCGGCCTGGGCCCGGACGGGCCGGCCGTCTTCGCCCGACTCGGCGTCGATCTGGCACAGGCGGCCAACGCTCGGCGACGCTTCGCGACCGCGTGTCTCGACTGGACCGAACGCGAGGCCCATCTCGGCGGAAGCCTCGGGGCCGAGGTGTGTCACGCGTTCGTGACCCACGGTTGGGTGGTTCGGCAGCCGGGAACCCGGGCGGTCATCGTCACCAGGCGCGGCGCCAACGCGATACGCCGGCTGGCGCCACCGGAACGACAGTCTCAGCGTCGCGGTCCGCGGATCGCGTCGAGCACGGCGGGGTAGCCCGACGGGTCGACGGCAACGTCGAGCAGTGCCGGACCACGACGGGCGAGCGCGGCGCGCATCATCGCGTCGAACGCGTCGACGTCGGCGATCGACTCGGCCCACATTCCGCACCCGCGGGCGATGGCCGCGAAGTCGGTCGTCCGGTAGCGAACGGCGTCGTCGCCGCCATGGCCTTCTGATGACTGCTTGGCTGCGATCAGGCTCAGCGTCGAGTCGTTGAACACGACCACCACCACCGGCAGGTCGAGGCGAGCCAGGGTCTCGAGCTCGGCGAGCGTCATCCCGAGACCACCGTCGCCGGTGAAGCAGACCACGTGGCGTTCGGGTTCGACCAGCGCCGCGGCGATCGCCGCCGGGAGCGCGAAGCCCATCGTCGCCAGGCCGTTCGAGATGAGCAGCGCGCCGGGCTCGTCGACCTCCCAGAACGGAACAGCGAGCAGCATGTGTGCCCCGGCATCGATCGTGGCGATCGTGGACGCGGGTGACGCGGCCCGGGCGGTGCGCACGACGTCGAGCGGCGTCAGCGCCCCGTCGGCCGCGGGTACGGCCGCGGCCAGCTCATCGAGCGCGGCACGGCGGAACCGTTGACCCGCACCGGGTTCCCACGTCGCGGACAGCACATCGGCGAGCTCGTGAACGATCGCGGCGAGGTCCGTGCACTCGCCGACGATCTCGCCGCGCAGGCTGGCTCCGAAGTAGGAGCTGTCGTCGACCGGCCACGAACCGATGAGTACGACCTCGGCGCCGTACGCCCACGACGCCGGAATCAGTTCGACCGGATCGAGCCCCACTCCGATGACGAGATCGGCCGCATCGAGCACCGGCGCCTCGATCGTCGCCCCGGTCATCACACCGGCGCTGAAGCGGGCGCGGTCGCCGACGATGCCCCTCGCCTTGTACGTGCTGAGGATCGGGACGCCCGTCCGATCGCCGAGGTCGCCGAGTGCGAGCGCCACGTCGCGTGCGACGGCGCGTCCGTGGGCACGCGTCCCGACGCCCGCCACGACGACGGGGTGCCGCGCCTCACGGATCAGGTCGCTCAGCTGTCCGAGGTCGCGTCGCGACCGCACGGCCGGCTCGGGGATGAGCACCCCGGACGGCGCCGTCGGATCGAAGTCGACGTGGACGGGACCCGGACGAGGACCGAGGGCACGGGCGACGATGGCACGCGGCAGCGCGTCCGACTCGCCGCCGAACGCAACCGAAGCGAGTGTCACCTGTGCCATGAGGGCGAGCTGGTCGATGCGCTGATGGGACACTCGGTCGCGTTCGGACGCACCAACGCAGTCGGCGACGACAACCATCGGCTGGCGGTCGAGCAGCGCCTGCGCGACGCCGTTCACGGCACTCGCCGTGCCTGGACCACGGGTGACAACACACGCTCCCGGTGCGCCGGTCAGCTCACCGGTGACCCCCGCCATCACGGCCGCAGCCGTCTCGGAGTGGGCGAGCACGAAGCGCATGCCGCACTCGTACACCGTGCCGACGACGTCGAGGTTCGAACCACCCCCCGGCACACCGAACACCAATGACGTCCCGGCATCGCGCCACGCCGACACGAGCTCGAGCGCCATCGCTCGGCGTGAACGTGGCATCGGGTCGATGCGCCCGCACGGTAGCTGGCAGAATCACGCCGAGGGGGTACACAACATGTCCATCACCGTCGCCAAGTTCCTCGACGTCTCGTCGGGCTTGCAGCCGGGCCAGTTCACCGTCGGGTCGCACAGCACGATCGAGTCACTCGACGACCTCGATCCGAGCTACAAGCAGCTCCTCGACGAACCGATCGCGTGCGTGCTCGGCCTGATCGGCAACGACGGCCGGGTGAACATGACACCGATGTGGTTCTCCTACGAGGGGAACCAGGTGCTCCTGAACGTCGCCGCACACCGCAAGAAGGTCGAGTGGATCCGCAACAACCAGAAGTTGTCGTTCCTGCTCGTCAACCCGAAGAACGCCTACCACTGGGTGAGCATCAAGTGCACCATCGCTCGCGAGATCTCCGAGGACGATCCCGTGGAGGGTCCGCGGGTCACGGAGCACGTCGACCGGATCTGGACCAAGTACACGAGCAGCGACCCCCCGTACGGGTTGCGCGATCCGTCGATCGACGAGCGGCGGATCCTGTTCGAGTGCGACGTCGATCGGGTCGCCACCTTCGGCACGCCGTGACATGCAGAACGCGCATCAGTAGATGGTGACGACCGGCCGGGTCGCGGTCATCGGGGGGTCGCTGGGAGGCCTGACGGCGGCGCTGCTCCTGCGCGACGCGGGATTCGACGTCTCGGTCTACGAACGGTCCGGCACCGTGCTGGAACAGCGCGGCGCCGGGATCGGTTTCCTCCCCGACAGCGCGCGCTACCTCGTCGAGCGCTCCGGGGTCGACCTCGACGCCATCAGCATCTCCACCGAGCGCATCCGGTACCTCGCGCGCGACGGCACCGTCACGCACGACATCGCCCAGCCGTACCGCTTCAGCTCGTGGAACACGATCTACCGCGCGCTGCTGGCCTGCTACGGCCACGACCGATACTTGCTCGGGCGCGAGGCGACCGGGCGGACGCCGGCCGACGATCACGTGGTGGTGCACTTCGCCGAGCACGCCCCCGAACGTG
>DASUEW010000061.1:0-5703 GCA_036274875.1 Ilumatobacteraceae bacterium | reverse complement strand
TCGGCGCCCGGGATCGCGCGCAACGGCTGCACCACCGGCCCGGCAGCGATCAGGCTCTCCTTGTTGGCGAGCGCCAGCCGTTTCCCGGCGGTCAGGGTGGCGACGGTGACGGGGAGTCCGGCGAAACCGACGACGCCGTTCACCACGACGTCTGCCGGCTCGACGAGCGCCGTGAGGTCGTCGACGACCTCGGCGAACGGCAACGAGGCCGCCACCTCGGCGCGGCGGCCGGCATGGGCGACGGCTACCAGCCGAGGGCGGAACTCTCGAGCCTGGGCGATGAGCGCCTCGGCCGATGACCCCACCCCGAGGCCGACCACCTCATACGCGTCGGGGTCGGCTCGCACGACGTCGAGCGTCTGGGTACCGATCGAGCCCGACGATCCGGCGACCGCGACCCGGATCCGCGACACGTGTGCGCCCGACCGCGATCGATACCGACCGGCCGGCGGTCAGTTGGTCCAGGGCTCGAGGACGATCGCCAAGTAGTACACCGCCGGGAGCGTGAACAAGAACCCGTCGAAGCGGTCGAGCACTCCGCCATGGCCCTTGACGATCGAGCCGAAGTCCTTGACGTCGAGATTGCGCTTGAACATGCTCTCGACCAGGTCGCCCATCGGCGCCATGATCGAGATCACGATCGCCAGCAACAACAGGTGACCTCTCGAGGTCCACGTGTCACTCCACTCACCGATCCCCACGACCACGAGGGCGACGATCGTCAGCAGTGACCCGCCGATGAACCCCTCGACCGTCTTGTGCGGACTGATCCACTGTCGCAGCGGCGTCCGGCCGGCGGCCGATCCGACGAACAGCGCCCCGATGTCGTTGGCGACCACGCCGAGAGCGAGCAAGAAGAGCGTGTCGGTGCCCCATGTCGGCGATCCGGGGATCGTCGAGAAGCGCAGGATCAACGCCGCGAACGAGCCGAGCAGCCCGATCCAGATGATTCCGAGCGTGGTGATCGATGCGTTCGGCATCGGGCCCGCCTCGACGCTGCGACCGCCGATGAACCCGGCCGACGCAGCCATGAACCCGAACGCGATCACGATCGGGAGCGCCCGCTCTCCGATCCAGTACGTGGCGAGCGGTGCGGCGACGCACGCCGCGATTCCTGGCACGACGGCCGGGCGGTATCCCTTCTCGGTGACCCGGTCGTAGAACTCGACCGCTGCCAGGGCGAGGATGACGGTGATCATGGCGATCACGCCGAGCGGGCGCCAGAGCAACGCGGCGACGAACACGGCGGCGATCAACACGCCGACGGCTGTCGCGACCGGCATGTTGCGCGTCGACGGCTGCGGGGCTGACCGCGGCCGGCTGACCGGCCGGCCTGCCGGCTGCCCGCTGCGGCGCCGGCCCGTCTGCACCGGCGGTCGACGGGGCATACCCGACGGATCGGTGCCGATCGTGATCCGCGACGGCTCGCGGGACGCCGCGCTGTCGGGATCGTTCGGGACGACGTCGTGCTGTCCCGTCCGCCGAGCACCGGGCACGGCATCGGGACCAGGTTCGGTCGGGGAATCGTCCTTCCACACCGGCGACTCGGACGTGAACGACGACCAGACGTCGAGCTCGTCGTCGTCGCCGACCGCCCCCGTGGCGATGACCACGGAGTCAGGGTCGAGTCGGGGCAGCTCGCCGGTCGGCGGTTCGGTCCAATGAGGGAGCGACCCAGTGTCGCTGGCACCGAACGTCAGACCGTCGTCGACAGCTTCCTGGTCACGAGTGGGCTCGTGCTCGTCGAAGAGTGGCTCGTCCTCCTCGTCGTCACGATCCCGCCGCCAGGTGTCGTCCGTCATCGGCTGTCCTTTCCCAGTCCTCTCCTCGTCATGCACGAATCCGTCGGTGCCGGCTACCCGGCGTCAGACCTCGAGGAGCTCGTGCTCCTTGCGGCCCAACGCGCCATCGATGCGATCGACGTGCTCGTGGGTGATCTTCTCGAGTTCCTTCTCGGCGCGCTCCAGGTCGTCGGCGGAGATCACCCCCACCTTCTCGGCGGATTCCATGGCCTTGCGCGCGTCGCGTCGCACGTTGCGGACGGCGATGCGGCCGTCCTCGGCCATGTGCTTGACCACCTTCACGTAGTCGCGGCGGCGCTCCTCGGTGAGTGGGGGAAAGTTGAGACGGATGACGACGCCGTCGTTCGACGGCGACACGCCGAGGTCGCTGTCGCGGATCGCCTTTTCGATCGCGCCGAGCGAGTTGCGGTCGTGTGGTCTCACCAGGAGCTGGCGTGCCTCCGGTACCTGGATCGCCGCCAACTGCTGGAGGGGAACCGACGAGCCGTAGTAGTCGACGTTGAGCTTCTCGACGAGCGCAGGTGCGGCACGTCCCGTTCGAACGGTCGCGAACAGCGACTGGACGTGCTCGACCGCTTTGTCCATCTTCTCGATGGCCTCGAGCAACGTCTCATCGGTCACCCGACCAGCGTACCCGTCCGTGTCAGAGGTCACGAACGATGGTGCCCACGTGCTCTCCGAGCAGGATCGACCGCAGCGAGCCGGGCACCGACATGTCGAACACCACGATCGGGATCTCGTTGTCGCGGCAGAACGCGATCGCCGTCGCATCCATCACCTTGAGGTTGCGTGTCATCACCTCGAGGTATCCGATCTCGTGGTACTTCGTGGCCGTGTCGTCGGTTCGCGGGTCGGCGCTGTACACGCCATCGACGCCCGAATGGGTGCCTTTCAACAGTGCGTCCGCTTCGATCTCGGCAGCTCGCAGCGCGGCGGCCGTGTCGGTGGTGAAGAACGGGTTGCCGGTGCCCGCGGCGAAGATGACGACACGGCCCTTCTCGAGATGACGCATGGCTCGGCGACGGATGTACGGCTCGGCGATCCGCGGCATCTCGATGGCCGAGAGCAACCGGGTGTCCTGGCCGTGCCGCTCGAGCGAGTCCTGCAGTGCGAGCCCGTTCATCACTGTGCCGAGCATGCCGATGTGATCGGATTGCGACGCGTCCATGCCAGACAGCGCACCGACACGCCCGCGCCAGAAGTTGCCGCCACCGACGACGACGGCGACGTCGACGCCGAGGCCCTGACGCAGGTCGACGATGTCGACAGCCAGCTTGTCGAGCGTCGCGCCGTCGAGCCCCGTGCCGGACGGTCCGGCCAGCGCCTCGCCGGACGGTTTGAAGACGATCCGGCGCCAGCGAGGCGCGGTGGGCTGATCGCTCGACGTCGAATTCGACGTCATGGTCTCAGCCGATCTCGACCTGGGCGAAGTTCACGATCTCGGCGCCGTCGAGCACCTGGCTGACCGACAGCTTGTCGTCCTTGGCGTACGGCTGTTCGAGCAGCACGACGTCCTTGAAGAAGCCACCCAGGCGGCCTTCGACGATCTTCGGGATGGCCTGGTCGGGCTTGCCCTCGTTGCGCGTGATGGCCTCGAGCGTGGCGCGCTCGTTGTCGATCACGTCGGCGGGCACGTCGTCGCGTCGCAGGTACTTCGGTCGGGCGAAGGCGATGTGCACGGCGATGTCGTGCGCCAGCTGGGTGCTGCCGTTGCTCACCTCGACGAGCACGGCGTTCACGCCGCGTCCGCCCTGGATGTGCTCGTAGCTCTCGAGGACGTTGCCGTCGGCCGCCTCGATGCGCACGACGTCGCCCAACTCGATCCTCTCCTTGAGCGTGATCTTCAGCTCCTCGAGCTCCGGTGTCCGCTCGGCGACGGCGTCGGGTCCCTTGGCGGCGACGAGGTCGACCAACGCCGCCGCCTCCGCCTTGAAGAGGTCGCTTCCGGCGACGAAATCGGTCTCGGATTTGAGCTTGACGATCGCGCCGACGTTGCCGTCGACCTTGAGCGCCACGAGGCCCTGGTTGTTCTCGCGGTCGTCGCGCTTGGCGCTCGCCGCGAGACCCTTCTCGCGCAGGTATTGCTTGGCGGCCTCGATGTCGCCATCGGTCGCTTCGAGCGCCTTCTTGCAATCCATCATCCCGGCACCTGTGCTCTGTCGCAGGGCCTGGACATCCTTGGCGGTGAACGTCATCGCGGTGTTCAGCTTTCGGTCTCGGTCTCGGTCTCGGCAGCTGCCGGAGTCTCGGAATCGGTGCTGGTCTCGGTCTCGGCAGCTGCCGGAGTCTCGGAATCGGTGCTGGTGTCGGTGTCGGCGCTCACCTCGGCGGCGGCGTCCGGCTCGGCCGCATCCGGTGCTTCGGCAGCATCAACTGCGGCGTCCGGCTCGGTCACTTCCGGCGCTACCTCGGCCGGAACATCAGCGGTCTCGGCCACGGCACCTGGCACAACATCCGTCGCCTCGTCCGCATCTTCAGCCACCGCATCGGGTGTTGCGTCGTCGCCAACGTCGGCAGCGGCGGCAGCGGCAGCGGCGTCATCATCGCCGGGTTCGGGCTTCGGGGCCCTGAGTCGCGCGTCGCGCTCGGCCTGCGCCTGGGCGGCCGCGTTGCGGGCGTCGGCCTGCGCCTTCTCGAACGCGGCGTCCTCCTCAGCGCTGCGCTGCGGAGGCGCCGGGATCGGATTGCGCTTGGCGGCGATGTAGCGACCTTCTTCGACGGCTTCGGCGATGACCCGCGTGAGCAGAGAGTTGGCGCGGATCGCGTCGTCGTTGCCCGGGATCGGGAACTGCACGACGTCGGGGTCGACGTTGGTGTCGACCACCGCCACGACCGGGATCCCCAGCTTGTTGGCTTCGGTGACCGCGATGTGCTCCTTCTTGGTGTCGAGCACGAAGATCGCGTCGGGGCGCTGCTTCATGCCGCGGAGCCCGCCGAGGTTGCGCTGCAGCTTCTCGAGCTCGCGGTCGAGCATCAGCGCTTCCTTCTTGATCATCACCTCGAACTCACCGGACGCCTTCATCCGCTCGTACTCGAGCATCTTGCCGACCCGCTTCGACATCGTCTCGAAGTTCGTGAGCATCCCCCCGAGCCAGCGCTCGTTCACGTACGGCATGCCGCACTTCTCGGCATAACTGCGGACGGGGTCTTGGGCCTGCTTCTTCGTGCCGACGAACAAGACGTTGCCGCCGCCGGCGACGAGCTCGCGCACGAAGTTGTACGCGACTTCGACCCGCGTGAGCGTCTGCTCCAGATCGATGATGTAGATGCCGTTGCGCTCGCCGAAGATGAATCGCTTCATCTTGGGGTTCCACCGGCGGGTTTGGTGCCCGAAGTGCACCCCGGCTTCGAGCATCTGACGCATCGTGATGACGGCCATGTGGATCTCCTCTGCGGTTGACGGCACCCGTCCGTGGCGCCCAGGGGCGACCGCAGTACGGACTGGTGGATGTGATCGTGGACATGACGGTCCGCCCCGAGGACGCACCGGGGCCTCAGTGTAACGCCATCCGCGGTTCTTCGATCAGGCTCGGCACCAGCATCGCAGCTCGATCCGCGAGGCGCGAGCCCTCACCCGCACCGCAGGCGCGGCGGTGGGGCAGCACGGGCGGCGGTGCCGTCGTCGGGCACCAGTCGAGGTCGGCCGACGAGTCGCCCCAGCAACGGCGCCGGGTCGATGTACACATCGCCGTCGCGAAGGCCGAAGTGGAGGTGTGCCGCGGTTTCGCCGACGACGCCGCGCGCCGCCACCACGTCGCCGGTGCGAAGCGACGACGTGGCGAGGCCGCCATACGTCGCACGGCGCCCGTCGGCGTGACGCACGACGACGTACCGATCACCAGCAACCGTGCCGCTGAACGTGACCTCCCCGGCCGCTACCGCGCGCACGACGGTTCCGCCG
>DASUEW010000060.1:0-4162 GCA_036274875.1 Ilumatobacteraceae bacterium | reverse complement strand
CGGTGGTGCTCGCCACGGAGCTCACGCCGGGCACCTCGGCGTGGATGATCGAAGAGGCGCTCGGCGGCGTGGCCACGATGACGATCCTCATCGCCCTCTCCGGCATCCAGCTGTCCGAGGGATCAGCACGCTCACGCGTGTCCACGTTCCTCACGCTGCCTCCGATCCGCTTCCTTGGCGACATCTCCTACAGCACGTATCTCGTGCACTACCCGATCGTCGCCGCAGTGGCCATCGTGTGGGTCCGGCATCTCGAACTGTCGGTTCCAGCGGCGTTCGTCGTGTCAACGGTCGTGTGCTGGCCGATCATCCTCGTCGTCTCGGCGACGTTCCATCGCCTGATCGAGCAGCCGTTCTATCGCCTCCGGGTCGCGTGACGGCGGCCCGGGAGGTATCGAAGCGGAGTGTGCGGGGCTGTTCGGAGGCACGTGGTGACCCACGCCAAGCCGATAAGCCGCACCACCTGGCGACGACTCACGCGACCACTGGTCGGTCAAACATTCAAGCGCCTGGCTTGGAGTCGGGTCGTGCGTCACTCTTGACCTCGGACAGCTGGTCAGGACCAGCCTGCCCGACAGACGCCTGAAGAGGAGAGTCCCTCGCCCGAGCCGCAGTCGCCGAGGCGATTTCGCCGCCGATACGACGCGGGGGATTCGCGAGATGGAGGCCAACTCGGTCAACTCGGGCCGAACCCGAAACATACCCTGAGCTGGTGTTATACCGGTGGTCGAGACCGGCGTCGATCCGGTGACCTTCCGCTTTTCAGGCGGACGCTCTGCCGACTGAGCTACTCGACCGTGTGTTCGGCTGGCTGGCTGTGTGTCCGTGTTCATCCGGCGCCGGGTCCGCGGCACCGGAACAGGCGACGGGGCCGCTCGCTGGCGGCCCCGTAGCGGTCCCGACGGGACTTGAACCCGCGACCTCCGGCTTGACAGGCCGGCGTGAACTCCAGACTTCACCACGGGACCTGGAGATATCAGTTTGCACCCCCAACGGGATTCGAACCCGTGCCGCCACCTTGAAAGGGTGGTGTCCTAGGCCACTAGACGATGGGGGCAAGGTGCCTCGTCTCGTTGAGAGCGACGCAAACCTAGCAGCCGGCCTGGGACGTTCCACTAGAGCTTGGGCTGTCACTCGCCCGAGAAGGCCCGCACGGTCCACTCGAGGAGCCACGACAGATAGCTGTAGAGCTGGTACTCCGCGGTGTCGTCGTGTTCAGAAACGACCTCGGCGTCGGGATCGTCGGTGACATCGAGCAGCGTTCCGAGCACGAGCCGGATCGAGTTGATCGACTGCATGAACGCGGTGAGCTGAGCTTCGTCGATGGACGCGCCACGTCCGTCGATGACGGCCTCGACGGCCTCGATCGACTTGAGCTTGCTGGCGACGAGCTCGACGCGCATCAGCCGCTGGTACTCGGCCTCGAGCTCGGGATCGTCAGGATGGACGACCGGGAACAGCCGGGTCAGCATCGCGCTCGTCGCACCGGATCCGTCGTCGTCCGCCAGCAAGAGGTCGCGGAGCTCGTCGAGCAACCGGCGGATCAAGGCCAGCTCGTCGTCGCTGATGCGCAACCGGTAGCGGTTTCCGGCGCGGTACACCGGTGGTCGGGTCTTGGCCATCAGGTCGGCTCACGCATCGTGCTCCATCGTGGCCCACAAGCCGTGCTCGTGGAGCCGGAACACATGCATCTCGGCCTGCTCGTGGGTGCCGTTGGCGACGACGGCCCTGCCCTTCTGGTGCACGTCGAGCATCAACTCGGTGGCCTTCTCGAGCGAGTAGCCGAACAACTTCTGGAGCACCAACGTCACATAGCTCATCAAGTTGATCGGATCGTTCCAGACGATCACCACCCACGGGCGCTCCTCGACCGTCTTTTCGTCGAGGTCGGGATCTTTGACCTCGACCGGATTGAGCGTGGTTGGCACCCCTCTATTCTGGCGGCATTGGTGGCCCCGAAGGCACCGTCGTACGATGGGCTCGTTATGGCCGTCGGCAGTCGACCACTGGTCCCGTCCCGGCTGGCACCGGGCGGAGTTGCGCACGGCGGCCGGCGCACGTCCACGACGCTGATCGGTGCCTACCTCGCGCTCACGAAGCCACGCATCATCGAGCTGTTGCTCATCACGACCGTCCCGTCGATGGTGCTCGCCCAGCAGGGCTGGCCGTCGACCGCGCTCGTGCTCGTGACGCTGATCGGTGGCACGCTCGCAGCCGGCGGCGCCAACGCGTTCAACATGTACGTCGATCGCGACATCGATCGGCTCATGGAGCGCACCAGGAACCGGCCGCTGGCGACCGGGCGCATCGAGCCGAGCCATGCACTCGTGTTCGCGGCCGCGCTCGAGGTCGTCGCGTTCGCGGTGCTGTGGTGGGGCGCCAATCTCCTGTCGGCGGTGCTCGCACTGTCCGCCACTGCGTTCTACGTGTTGGTGTACACCATCTGGTTGAAGCGCACGAGCCGCCAGAACATCGTGATCGGCGGCGCGGCGGGCGCGGTGCCCGTGCTCGTCGGGTGGGCGGCGGTGCGCGACGACCTCGGCTGGGCACCAGTCGTGCTGTTCGCGGCGATGTTCTTCTGGACCCCGCCACATTTCTGGGCGCTCGCCATCAAGTACGCCGACGACTACCGCGCCGCCGACGTCCCCATGCTCCCAGCCGTCGTGCCGCTCGCCGACGCGGTGCGCCAGATGACGCTGTACACGGGCGCGCTCGTCGCGTCGACACTGGTGCTGATCCCGGTCGCCGATCTCGGACCGATCTACGGCGTCACGGCTCTCGTGCTCGGTGCGATCTTCGTCGGGGCGACGATCTGGCTCGGCAAGTCACCGACCCCGCAGGCGAGCATGCGCGTGTTCGCCTACTCGATCACCTACGTGACCGTCCTGTTCGGCGCGATGACCCTCGACGTGATGGTTCGTCACGGGTTGTGATGCGGATTTCGGGATTTCCGGCCCGGCGCCGGTGGACAGGTAGTGTCGGGCCGCGTAGGTCCCCCGTGGCCGTTCACGTCTTCACCCCGACAAGCCCGACAAGCGAGTCCCACGTACATGACCACGATCGAATCCAGCCCTGATGCCGTCGGTGCGGCCCGTGGCGAGTCCGCGATCGGGTCGTTCCCGGTGGTGGTGGCGGCGTGGCTGACCTCGACCGACCACAAGCGGATCGGCCGGCTGTTCCTCGGTGGTTCGTTCGTCGGGCTCGCGGCGACGGCCGTGATCGGCCTGCTGCTGGGCATCGAACGCGTCGACGGCGGCGAGGTCCTGTTCAACAGCAACGCGATCCCGCAGCTGTTCCAGGTCCACCGGTTCGGGCTCGTCTCGTTCACGTTGATCCCACTCGGGGTCGGGTTGTCGATCGCCGTCGTTCCGCTCCAGCTCGGGGCCCGTTCGCTGGCCTTCCCACGGCTGGCGCTCGCCGGGTTCTACGGCTGGGTCGGCGGACTCGTCCTCGTCGTGGTGGCGCTCGCCAACAACGGCGGCATCGGTGGCGGCGACCCCGACATGGTCGACCTGTTCCTGGCGGGCCACGGGCTGATGGCGGTCGGGCTGATCGCCGCCGCGGCATCGATCGCGACGTCGGTGCTCACGACGCGTGCGCCGGGAATGTCGATGCGGCGGGTGCCGCTGTTCTCGTGGGCGGCACTCATCTCCGCGATCGGCGCGCTGTTGTCGCTCCCGGTCCTCGTCGGCGCTCTCGTGTTCCTGTTCGTCGATCACCGCAACGCCCGCGCCGTGTTCGGCGGCAACGAGGGGATCGGCAACTGGATCGGCTGGGCCTTCACACAGCCCGTCACCTACGTGTTCGCGCTCCCCGCGATCGGCGTCGCCGCCGAGTTGTTCCCGGTCACGTTCGGCCGCCGTCAGGTGATGCGCGGCGTCGTCTACACGGGCCTTGCGCTGGTGGGCGTCGGCGCTCTGTCGGCGGTCACCCAACAGAACCTGCACAGCCTGCCCTGGTCGGGGGGCGGGCTCGACGCCGACGGTCTCGGCACCAAGTTCGACGACTTCGTGCCGTTCGCGCTGTTCAACCTGCTCCCGGTGCTCGGAGTACTGATCGTGATCGCGATCGGCGCCCTGTCGGCGAAGGGTGCCCGCCCATCGATCACGTCGCCGTTCCTGTTCGGGTTCCTCGGCGTCGGGATGATCGTCGTCGGGATGCT
>DASUEW010000059.1:0-7801 GCA_036274875.1 Ilumatobacteraceae bacterium | reverse complement strand
AGCCGGGATCGCCGCCGTGGTGTACGGCGCCCAGGAGACGGTGGCCCGGGTCGGTGGATGGGCCGGTGGAGATCGGCGATTCAGCGGCTCACACGAGATCGGATCGTTCGATCCCGACCGGATGCCCACCGTGCAGTGGATCAACGACAGCGCGCCATCGACGCCGTCCGAACAGTGGAGGTTGCGAATCGCCGGCCGCACCGTCGATCTCGATGAGCTACGGGCCGCTTCGTCCCCCGTCGAAGCTGCGCTCGACTGCACCGGCGGGTGGTGGAGCAAGCAGTCGTGGGACTCCGTCGCGCTCTCGGCACTCGTCGACGCCTCGGCGGCTCGCAGCATCCGGATCACGTCGGCGACGGGTTACTCGCGGCTGCTCCCGAGCGGCGATGCCGACCACCTGTATCTCGCCGTCGGGTACGGCGGCCGACCACTGCGTCGCGGACACGGTGCGCCCGTGCGGCTGATCGCCCCCGGCCGCCGAGGCCCGTGGTGGGTCAAGTGGGTGACCGAGGTCGAGCTCGACGATCGACCATGGTGGCTCCAACTGCCGTTCCCCCCGACGTGAGTTGGAGCGGTGTTGCCCCGTCACCGCTGACCGCTCGCCGGAAGCACGAATTCAGCTCGACCGGTAAGCGTCGCTGCGGTGCGCGATGACCTCGACGGTTACCACCCGAAGCTCCTCGTCGATCCGATAGATCACTCGGTAGGCGCCCCGGCGAGCCGACCATCGGCCCGCGAGCTCGAACCTGAGTGGCTTGCCCACGCGCTCTGGTTCGCCGGCGAGCTGCCCATAGACGAACTCCACGATGGCGAATGCGACCTTGCTCGGAAGGGACTCGAGCGACCGCTGCGCGGACCGCGTCCAATCGATCGAGAAGGGGAGCGCCGGTGTCAACCCTTGCCCAGCCGGTGGAGCAGTTCCTCCTTGGACAGGCGGTCGACCTCACCCCGTTCGATTTCGTGGCCTGCGGACCGCACGCGCTCCAGCAGTTCAGGGTCGGACAGGACGGCAAGCGTCTCCTCGAGGGACTCCAGGTCATCGATGCTGATCACGACCGCAGCCGGGTGACCGTGTCTGGTGATGACGACGCGGTCGTGTTCGCGTTGAATCTGATCGACAACTTCCGAGAGGCGATTCCTCACATCTGCGAGCGGCAGCGATTGCGACATGTACAGAAGTATAGGCAAAACATCGATCTGCCGTCACCCTACCGACTTGTGGGTCCCGGTTCGCTGTGGCACCCCTTGGTTACCGTGAACGCTAGGCATCGGAACCGGCCGACGGGTTCCCCCGCACACCACAACACGCGGAGGACACCGTGCCCGTCACTGGCCAGATATCCCAACTCGACCACCTGTACTGGAACACCGAACTGTCCGTTGCCGAGATCGCCGAGCGCCTCGGGCTTCCTGCCGGCCAGCTCAACCTGTACGCCACCCCGCAGCCCGCGGGCGTGCAGTGTTACCTGTGCCACGCTGATCTGGCATTCACCAGCAGATCACAGCGCAACGGACAACGACTTCGGTGCCGCACCTGCGGATGCACGCGACGCCACCCCGACGCCGACCGTCGCGACGCCGCCCGCCATCGCGTCGAGCGGTGGCAGGAATTGCCGGCGAACGGCTCGGTGATCCTCGTGCGTCACAGCCACCACAACGTCGGACTCGCCATCGAGAGCTGCCTCGAGGCGCTGGCTCGGGCCGGACGGGGTTGGGATCAGCATTCGATCGTGCTGCTCTCTGACGCCGACCGGAGCCCCGATGCCCTTGTGGCCGCGCTCGAGGAGTTCGACGCCGGCGTGCTCGCCGTGACGTCACTGTGCGATCTCGGGGCCACGCAGACCGAGCGTCTACAGACGCTGTTCCGCGTCACCACCCAGGGTTGGTGGGTGGTCGCCGCGAACGACGTACAGATGCAACACCGCATCACCTCATACGACCTCGATTTGAGCGAGGACCAAGACGAGTCGGAATGGCCCGAGGACCACGGGTTGACGGGCGGCTTCGAGAGTCCGTTCGCCGAGCGGCTCGTCAATGCGACAGCCAGCTACTGGAACCCCCGCATCGTCGGCTGACGATCATAGGTACCTTTCTGCCTCAGTATCTTTCTAGGTAGAATCGAGTATGGCGTTGAGCATCAAGAGCGACGAGGCCGACCGGCTGGCTCGTGAACTGGCCGCGGTGACGGGCGAGAGCATCACGGTCGCGGTGACCGAGGCGATCCGAATGCGACTTGCCACACAGCGCCGGGCGCGACGCGGACTTGCGCGGCGGCTGATGGCGATCAGCGAGGCGTCCAGCCGGCTCCCTCGGCTCGACGACCGTACCGACGACGAGATCCTCGGCTATGACGAGGACGGGCTCCCGGGCTGACCGATGGTCGTCGACACGTCAGCACTCATGGGATTGCTTCTCGGGGAGCCATCGGCGTCAGCGATCGCGGAAGCACTCGAACAAGACCCCGATCTGATGATGAGTGCGGCGACCCTCGTCGAGGTGCTCATGGTCGCCGAGGCACGGCTCGGCGCCGACGGCGTACTCAAACTCGAACAGATTCTCCGAGAGGCGCGCATCGGCGTCGAGCCCGTCGACGAGGCAGACGCCCGTCGCGCGATTGACGCGTGGCGATCGTTCGGGAGGGGCCGTCACCCGGCGGGGCTCAACTTCGGTGACTGCTTCGCCTATGCGCTCGCGGCGCGGCGCGGCGACACGATCCTGTGCACGGGCGCGGACTTCGCCCGCACCGACCTCGTCACCGCTCCCTGAGCGCTTCGGGTACACGGCCGTACGCTCGCGCCGATGCCTGCTCAGTCGATGGAACCGTTGCCGGAGGACTGGACGACTGGGCTGGCGATCGTCGCTCACCCCGACGACCTCGAGTACGGGGCGGCCAGCGCCGTCGCCAAGTGGACCGCGGCCGGCAAGCGGATCACCTACGCGCTCGTGACGAGCGGTGAAGCCGGCCTCGCGATACCGCCGGAAGAGGCAGGCCCGCTCCGCGAGGCCGAGGAGCGCGCCAGCGCAGCGGTCGTCGGCGTCGACACGGTCGAGTTCCTCGGCCACCGCGACGGCGTGGTCATGCCGGATCTCGACCTGCGGCGCGACCTCGCCCGCGCCATCCGGCGTCATCGGCCCGAGGTGGTGATCGGCATCAACTTCCGCGACTCCTTCGGTGGGCCGAGCCTCAACATGGCGGACCACCGTCACGTCGGCCTCGCCACGGTCGACGCCATCCGCGACGCCGCGAACCGTTGGGTGTTCCCCGAGCTCGTCGACGAGGGACACGAACCGTGGGGTGGCGTCCAGTTCGCCTGCTTCAGTGCGTCGCCTCAGCCCTCCCACTACGTCGACATCACCGGATGGTTGGAGCACGGCATCGAATCGCTCCAGGAGCATCGTGCGTACCTCGACCACGTCCACACCGACGCCCGTGAGATGCTCACCAACTGGGCAGTCGAGACCGGCGCCAAAGTGGGATGCGAGCACGCCGCCGCCTTCGAGGTCATCCGACCCTGATTCGCTACGGCTGCGGGGTCACGCCGAGGCGGACACGCCACGAGAAAGAGAGACCCGGGCTGGCGCCGGCGCGTGCGTACCCCGCGTGCACCTCGCGCTCGAAGTCGGTGGCGCCGAGCTCGTCGTCGGTGAGGCCGAGCCGCAGCAATCCCTGGTAGCTGCCCTGGCTGCGCATCAATGCCACGAACCGTTCGGCCGTACGGTCGTTTCCCTCGTCATCGCCGGCCGGCGCCGGCTCGTCGAACAGCAGCTCGCGGGTGAACGCGAAGTGACCGCTCGCGTCGAGACGGTCGAGGTGCTGGCGCTTCGACCACGACCGCACGCCGCCCGGCATCGCCCGGTTCCGGTGCGGATCACGGAGATCCTCGTCGAGCAGTGCCGGATCGTCGTCGGCGATCGGTCGCCGAAGCTCGACGCCCGTCTCGCCACGGGCCGCACGCGCTTCGAACACCCGGATGCGGCGGTGCAACGTCGCCCACGCCTGCTCCGCGCGAGCGACGCCCGACACCGGCGGCCAGTCGGCATCGGCGATCGCGAACACGCCACCCGGGCGCAGGATCCTGGCGACCTCGGCGAGCGTCGTCTCGGGCTCCATCCAATGCATCGCCTGCACCGCCAACACGACGTCGGCGACGCGGTCGTCGAGACCGGTGCGATGCGAGACCCCGGTCAGATAGCCAACCCCGGGTGTGTGGCGCGACTCCGCGGACGCCCGCATGTCGTCGTTCGGCTCGATCCCGATGACCGTCCCGGCCCATCCGGCCGCCCAACGCGATGACAACCCGGTGCCGCTGCCGAGGTCGACCACGGTCGGCCGCGGACCGTTCGCGTAACTCACCAACAGCGGCCCGAGAGCCCGCGGCGGCGAAGGACGGTTCGCGTCGTACAGATCGGCGAAGCCGCTGAAGCGATCCATGTTCCCATCGCTGGCGATGTCGTCCATCGGCGGATCGTAGGTGCGCTCGGGCGTGACCTCGCCGCCGCGATCGGTCACTCGACGATGGCGTTGGCGAGGGCGGCGGTCGTACGCGCCCGTTCGTCGGGGTTGCCGCCCATCACGATCGCCGTGAAGTCGGTCGCTCCTGCCGCGGCGATCCGTTCGATGCCCGTCAACACGACCTCCTCGGACCCGATCAACGAGATGTCGGCGACCCCGTTGACGCCCTCGATGTCGAGCATCGCCCGATACGACGGCAGCGTCGCGTAGTCCTTGAGGATCGCCCCGACGAAATCCCGGGCCGGTCCCGGGTCGTCGGTCACCCACACCGGCAGGCTGCACACCACGCTCGGCGTCGCTCGACCGGCGGCATCCGCCGCGGCAGTGATGATCGGCACGATCTGACGCTCGAGCGTCTTCGGGCCGACGCACCACAGGATGGTGCCGTCGGTGCGGCGGCCGGCGATCTTGAGCATCTGCTCGCCGAGCGCGGCCAGCATCACCTTCGGCGGCTGATCGGTCGGGCGGCCACCGCTGCCCATGTAGCTCCACACCTCGCCCTGGTGACTCGCCATCCCCATCTCGAGCAGTGGCTGCAGCACGTCGAGGTAGTCGAGCATGTGGCGGATCGGCTTCTCCCACTTCATCCGCAGGTTGCCCTCGACCGACGGCTTGTGGGCGAGGCCGAGACCGAGGATCGTGCGGCCGCCGGTCGCCGCCTGCGTCGTGAGCGCCTGGGCAGCCACGGTCTGGGGATGGCGGGTCCACGTCGGCACGACCGCGGTGCCGAGCTCGATCGACGAGGTGCGCGGCCCGGCGAGCGCCAGCATGCACAACGCGTCGGCGAGTCCGGTCTGGGCGAGCCAGTAGGTGGCGAATCCGGCCTTCTCGGACGCCTCGATGTCGGCGAGTATCTCGTCGACGTTGGGCCGCACGAGTTTGTCCGATCCGTTGATTCCGATGCGCATGAGACTCCCTTCGGGATCGGCCGGCTCGCCGACCGGGCTACGTCATACACCTTTCTGCCGGTCGTTTCGTCACTCGCCGAGTCGACGTTCCGATTCCTTGGCCACGTCGATTTGCGCGTACAACGATATGGCCATGTTCGTGTTGGCGTTGGAGGTTCAGATCAGGATCGTCAACGCGCGATCGCTGAAGGACAAGCGCCAGATCGTGAAGTCGGTGCTCGAGGGCACCCGACGCCGATACGCCGTCTCGGCCGCCGAGGTCGGCGCCCACGACGCCTGGCAACGGGGCGTGCTCGGATTCGCCGTGGTCGCCCCGAGCGCATCGCACGCCGAGAAGGTCATCGACTCGGTCGATCGCTATGTCTGGTCGCGCCTCGACCTGGAGATCGTGTCGTCCGAACGCACGTGGCTGGAGTAGCTGACGGGCGACGTCGTTCGTGTCACTGTCCTCCGCGCCACACGCGGAAGACGGTGACCAAGCAAGGTGGTCGCTCCCGTCAGCGGCCCGACCGACAATCAGCCGCGATCGGGTTCGCCTGGTTTCCACGGGCGGGCCCGGGGCCACCAGGCGGATACGGCTCGGCGGTACGTCTCGTACTCGGTACCGAACCGGCGAGCGAGCGCCGGTTCCTCGTAGAAGTGGACGAACGCGGCGAAGGCAAGTCCAACGACTGCGGCGTACGCCAGGAGCGCCGGCCGGACGAGCACGAGCGCCTGTCCGACGATGGCGCCGACGACGGCGACGTACATCGGGTTGCGGACGTACCGGTACAGGCCACCGATCACCAGGTGCTCGGGCGCTGCCACCGGCGCCGGAGTGCCCGCGCCTTCCACGACGAACCGGACGAACGAGTGCACCAACACCACGATCGCGGCCGCGAGCAGGACCGCCCCGGCGGCTCGTAGCGGCGCCCAACCGAGCGACGAGTCTCCGACCCTCCACCGCGTGATCGACCACGGGACCAGGCCGGCGACCACGGCGGGCGCGACGACGAAGAACACCGAGGCCCCAGCGGCGGCGACCGATGTGCGCACGGGCCGATCCTCGCAGTGCAACGGGGTGGTGGGGAACCCCTGACGCGACAACTCGGCGGCGCCGCGTCTCGAATCGAGACACAAACGCCGCCGAGAGTCGGAGGGGGGTTGGGGGTTGGGGATGGAAACTCGTTGGGCTACTCCGTGACGAGCGCCTTCAACACGTCGAGCTTGGCGGCCCGCCTGGCCGGCATCACCGCTGCGATCGCACCGGCGAAGGCGGCGATCACCGTCACCACCGCCAGGCTGGTCACCGGCACGGTCAACGTGTCGAGTCCCTGGTCCGCCATCGCCCGGACGATCGCCCAGCCGAAGAACGTCCCGACGGCCAACCCGAGGGTCGTGCCGAACACGGCGATGATGATCGACTCCCAGCGGACCGTCGAACGGACCTGCGAGCGGCCCATGCCCACCGCCCTGAGCAACCCGAGCTCCCGGGTGCGCTCGTAGATCGACAGCGCCAGGGTGTTGGCGATGCCGAGCAGGGCGATGACGACGGCGAGCATCAGCAGGGCGTAGAACAGTCCGAGCATCGTGTTGATGTCGGCGCTGACGACGTCGAGGAAGCCGTCCTTGTCGAGCACGTCGGCCGACGCATAGGCGCTCGCCACGCTGGCGATCGCCGCTTCGTCACCCGACACGTAGACCCGGTAGTCGAGCTCCTCGCCCCCGTTCGCCCGCAGGGCGTCGAGGTCGACGAACATCGAACCGACCCAGTCGGTGCCGCTCGAGTAGATGGCCTCCACCACGAACGTGGTGTCGCCACTCGGGAACGTCACCGGCACGGTCGAGCCGATTGTCCAGCCCTTGGCGAGGGCCTCTTCGGACGACACGGCGATACCGTCGGCGCCCAGCGAGTCGAGGTCACCCTCGACCGAACCGAGCTCGAAGATGTCGTCGATGGTCGTGGCGTCGAAGGCGTAGAACGCATCCGTTGCCGAACCGTCGACGATCGCCGGGCTGATCCTGGCCTGGGCGACGACGTCGACACCCGGCGTGGACCGCAGGTCGTCGGCCAGGTCGGCGCTGAGCCCTGCCGAGTTGTCGTAGACACCGGACTGCACGATGTGCGTCCCGGCGAAGTCGGACTCGAGCGAGCCGGCCACCGAGGTCTTCATCGATGCGGCGAAGACCGTGATGAAGCCGACCAGGCCGACACCGATCATCAGTGACGATGCCGTACGTGCGGTCCGCTTCGGGTTCCGCATCGCGTTGCGGGTGGCGAGCTCGCCACTGAGCCCACGCATCCGCAGCGGCACACCGAACACCCGGGCGACCGGGCGGGCGAGCACCGGGCCGAGCACCGACACGCCGACGAACGTCATCAGCGCACCGACACCGACCA
>DASUEW010000058.1:0-3400 GCA_036274875.1 Ilumatobacteraceae bacterium | reverse complement strand
CGGGGGAGGTCACCACCGCCACCGTGGGGGTCGGCGTGTCGGCCGGTGTGGTCCCGTCGTCGCGGGAGATCACCACCGCCATGGTCGCCACGACCGCCGCCGCGGCGGCGACGGCGAGGATGCCCTGGGCGACCCGGCTGCTGCGCCGTTTCGGCGCAAATTTCGCACTTGTGGATTCGAGGTCGATCGTTGCAAGGTCCCGTGTCTCGGTCACCGAGCCCGGGTCGGTGCCTGCCGCGATCGCCACCAGCCGGCGTTGCAGCGCAGCACGAAACTGTGGGTTCGGCTGGTGGCGTTGATCGATGCCGCGCAGGTCCAAGTCGTCACTCACTGGTCGCTCCCTGATACTTGTCGCGGAACGCGGTCCGCGCCCGGCTCAGGACCTGCTCGGTGGCCTCCACGGAACGGCCCAGATGATCGGCGACCGCAGCCACGCCGAGCCCGTCGACGTGACGCAACACCAACGCCAACCGGTACGTCGGGTTGAGACCCGCCAACACCACCGCTGCCAAACCGGGATCGATCGACACCGGTTCGTCCACCCGGCGGGTCTGCTCCGACGAATGAGCAGCCAAGTTGCGGTCCTCTCGTGCTTGTGCCCGCCAGTGATCGACGAGCTTGTGCCGTGCCACGCCGATCAGCCAGGCCAGATCCACCACATCACCAGCCGCGCAACGGTGGGCACCAACCACGAACACGTCCTGAGTCAGATCCTCCGCCAACCCCCAGTCACCAACTCGGCTGGCGAGATACGAATACACATCGGTCACGGTGCGCTCATAAACGTCCACGAATCCGCACGCACCCCCCACAGGGACCGCCGCGGGCGACTCCACTTTGCGCATCACTCCCTACATCGTCGCGAACCCGACATTTCCGCCGGTCACAGCAGAAAAACCCTGACGTCCTCGACGACCCCGGCAGCCCGAACGAGCGGGCGACTCGGACCCTGACGGCACCCGCGGCGAGGCGTTTCGGCGTCCACGGCTCGTGACGCCTACGAGACGACAGCCCTCGTCGGGATCCTCGGGCTCGGTGGCCTCGGTCACATCTGTCTGCAGTTCGCCCCAACGCTGGGCTTCCAAGCTGTCGTGATTGCCCGCGGCCAGCGGAAGGCGTCCGTGGCCGGCGAATCGGCGCCAACGCGCGCCCAATGCTGCGCGCCGTTACCGGGCGTCTTCGTGTGCGGGCACCCCTACGGGGTGCATGTGTGCTGTAAGGAAAGAAATCGGGGCGAAGCGCGTCACGAAATCGGGTTTTCAGAGGCATGTCTCAATGTGGAGGCTGTTTGGAAACTCCGGGTCGGTGCCGAGGCGTACTACTTGGCGCAGGTCGCTCGCGGGCTGGAGGAGTACTACACGGGCGCGGGAGAGGCGCCGGGCTACTGGACCGGCGGCGGCGTCGCCTCCCTTGGGCTGCCCGGCGAGGTCGACCCAGCGGATCTCCGCGCTGTGCTCGCCGGCCTCGCCCCTGGCACCGGGCTCTCGCCGAACGGCGCGACACTGCGCCCCCATCCGCGACGCGTGCCGGGGTTCGACATCACATTCTCGGTGCCCAAGTCCGTGTCACTCGCCTATGCGCTGGGTGACCGTCGCGTGCAGCACCTGATCGTCGAGGCCTGCGAGACCGCACTCGGAGAAGCGATGGGCTGGTTGGAGCGTGAGGCGTGCTTCGTGCGTCGGGGGACGAACAAGGCCGACAACCGTGCGGCGTGGGGCGAGCGGTGGGGCACGCGGCGGATGGTCGCCAACGGGTTCGTGGCGGCTGTGTACCGGCATCGCACTTCTCGGGCGGGTGATCCTCATCTGCATTGGCATGTGCTGGTGGCGAACATGGCTCAGGGGATCGATGGGCGCTGGTCGGCGCTCGACGGCACAGCGATCTACAACACCGCGCGCACCGGAGGCGCGGTGTTCCAAGCCGCGATGCGCCGCGAGCTCACCGCCGCGCTCGGGGTGGAATGGGGGCCGATGCGCGAGGACGCGGCCGAGATCGCCGGCATCCCGGCGCGGCTGCTGCGAGCGTTCTCCCGGCGTCACGAGCAGATCGCCGAGTGGCTCGACGCTGCCGGCGAGTCGGGTCCCGCGGCGGCGGCCAAGGCTCAGCGGGCGACGCGACAGGCCAAGCAGGTCGCGGCAGACTTTTCGGCGGTCGAGGCCGCCTGGCATGCCCGCTCCGGCGCGCTCGGTTGGGGGCCGGCGCAGCTCGAGCAGCTCCTGGCGTCCGGTGTCCCGGCGGTAGCGCCGAACGGGTTCGTCGTCGAGCACGTGACGTGGAGGGCCGGCATCCAGCAGGTGACGTCACGGCTCGTCGGCTTCGACGAGTGGCTCGAGTGGTTGCTCGACACCCGGGTGACGGCACATGACGGGACGTTCAACCGTTTCGATCTCACTCGGGCGGTCGCCGCGGCGATGCCGTCGTCGATGTCGGTGGAGGTCGTCGAGACCACCGTGCAGCGTGTCCTCGCCTCGACGGCCGTCGTTGCGGTTGGTGATCATTGGGATCAACGCGCATCGATCCATGCGCCATGTCGTGTCGTGTTCGATGACCGCACGTTGCGGTACACGTCGCGGTCAGTGCTCTCTATCGAGGGCCGGCTGCTGGAACAGCTCACCGGTGGTGTCGACGCCGGCGCCGGCGTTCTCGATCCAGTCGCGGTGGACGCGGCGATCGTGGGTTCGACGTTGGGTGCCGACCAGGCTGACCAGGTCCGGTTGCTGACGACGTGCGGTGATCGGGTGGCGGTGATGGTCGGGCGTGCCGGAACCGGCAAGACGCACACGTTGGGCACGCTGCGCTCGGTGTACGAGGCCGCCGGGTTCACGGTGATCGGACTGGCGCCTTCGGCGCGGGCGGCACGCGAGTTGGAAGCGGGGGCCGGTATCGGATCGGTGACGATCGCCCGGCACCTCGTCGAACACCGCGAGATCGACGCCACGACAGTCGTGGTGATCGACGAGGCTGGCATGGCCGGCGTGCGTGATCTCGCCCGTGTCATCGATCAGGTGACACGGGTCGGCGCCAAAGTGCTGCTGGTCGGCGACCATCATCAGCTCCCCGAAGTCGCTGCCGGCGGCGGATTCCGGGCGGCGCTCGACACACTGGGCGGACGGGTAGCCGAACTGACGGAGAACCGTCGACAACAGAACGCTTGGGAACAGACCGCTCTCGACCAACTCCGTCACGGCGACGTCGCGACCGCGTTCGCTGCCTACCGGGAACACGGCCGCGTCGTGTTGACCGACGATCGGGTCGAACTGCATGCCCGAGCGATCGCCGACTGGCAGCGGCTCCGCGGCAGCGGCGACACGTTGATGCTGGCGGGCACACACGCCGAGACCGGCCAACTCAACCGGATCGCCCGTCGCGTGTTGGCGGAGGCCGGCGAGCTCGACGTCGG
>DASUEW010000057.1:0-3091 GCA_036274875.1 Ilumatobacteraceae bacterium | reverse complement strand
GATCGCCTCGTGCGCCAACCGATCCCGTGGCATCAGCGACGCGCCGATGGCGAGCTCGTCGCCAGGGCCGGCGTCGACGCCGACGCCGCCGTGAGTGTCCTGGCGCCGATCCCGTTCGCGACGAGCACGGTGCTCATGATCGTGGTCGCCGGCGCCTGGATGATCTCCACCGACGTCGTGCTCGGGCTCGTCGCCGTCGCCGTGTTCCCGGTCCTGATCGTGCTCAATGTGGTCTACCAGCATCGTGTCGATCGCCATTACAACGAGGCCCAGGAACAGCTCGGCGCGCTGTCGGCCGGAGTGCACGAGAGCTTCGAAGGCGTGCAGCTGATCAAGGCGTACGGAGCGGAGGCCCGCGAGACCGAGCGACTGTCGACGATCGCCGCCCACATCCGCGACGCCCGCGTCAGCGCGGTGCGCCTGCGCGGCACGTTCGAGGCCGCCCTCGAGGTGATCCCGTCCACGGTCAACGTCGGCCTCGTGGTGCTGGGGGCGCAGCGCGTCAGTTCCGGCGAGGTGACGCCCGGTGAGTTGTCCGGCTTCATCTACATGTTCACACTGCTGGTGTTCCCGTTGCGACTCATCGGCTTCGCGCTGTCCGAGCTGCCGCACTCGCTGGCGGGATGGGGTCGCGTCCGGACCGTGCTCGACGAGCCGATCGAGCCCGACCCCGGCCACTCGATCGGCGAGGCCGCGCCCGGCAACGGCCTCGAGCTCGACGACGTGGCGTTCGCGTTCGACGGCACCGACGAGCCGACGTTGTCGGGGATCAGTCTGTCCGTACCACTGGGACGGGTCATCGCCGTCGTAGGTCCGACGGGCGCCGGCAAGACGACACTCGTGGAACTGATCGCCGGCCTTCTCGCACCTTCGTCCGGGAAGGTCCGTATCGCCGGTGAGCGGGCGCTCGTGTTCCAGGAGGGTTTCTTGTTCTCGGGCACGGTGCGCGAGAACCTCGAGATCGGCACGCCCTACGACGACGACGAGCTGTGGGCCGCACTCGAGATGGCAGCCGCCGACACGTTCGTGCGCGATCTGTCGCACGGTCTCGACACGGTCGTCGGGGAACGCGGAGTCAGCCTGAGCGGTGGACAACGCCAGCGCCTCGCGCTGGCCCGTGCCCTCGTCCGGCGGCCCGACCTGCTGCTGCTCGACGACACCACGTCGGCGCTCGACCCCAGCACGGAAGCCACCGTGCTCGGCAACCTGCGCCGGTCGCTCTCGGACTCGACCGTGGTGCTGGTCGCTTCGCGTCCGTCGACGATCGCCCTTGCCGACGAGGTCGTCCATCTCGAGTTCGGGCGGATCGCAGCCCACGGTTCGCACGCCGAGTTGATGGCGGCGGGTGGCGGGTACCGGTCCCTCGTGGAAGCCTTCGAGACCGATCGGGACGCGGGGCCGTGACCGAGCCGATCGGACGATTCTCGGCGGTCAACGCCATCGGCCGCGGCCTCCAGGAGGCGCCGGTCCTGCGCCAGGGTCTCGGCGTGACGTGGCTGATCGCGGCGGTCGGCGCCGGGGGCCGGGTGGTCGTGCCGATCACGATCCAGCAGGCCATCGACCGCGGCATCGTCGGCCACGATCCGGTCAGGGTCGGGCTCGTCGGCGTGATGGGCGCCATCGCCGTCGCCGGGCTCATCGTCGCCGGGTTCGCGCAGCGGCTGGCGATCGTGCGCCTCGGCGTGCGCAGCGAGCGCGCCCTGTTCGACCTGCGGGCGCGGTTGATCCACCACATCCATCGCCTCAGCCTCGCCGACCACAACGAGGAACGCCGCGGGGCCCTCGTCGCGAGGGTGACGAGCGACATCGAGACGCTCGCCCAGTTCTTCCAGTGGGGCGGTCTCGCCTGGCTGCTCGATGGCACGTTGATGCTGATCGTCGCCGCCGTCATGCTCGCCTACGACTGGATGTTGGCGATGGTGGCGTTCGCCGTCGCGTTGCCACTCGCGTTCGTGCTCCGCGCGGTGCAGCGTCACCTGGTCGTCGCCTACGACAAGGTGCGAGAGCGCAACGGGGAGATGCTGAGCTCGATCAGCGAGGTCGTCTCCGGCGCCGAGACGATCCGTGCCTATCGCGCCGGGGGTCACTTCGAGAGTGCCGCCAACCTCACGGTGAAGCGGCGGGCCGATGCCCAGATCCGTACCAACGTGATCGGCGCGTTCCTGTTCCCGTCGGGCGAGGTGTTCTCGGTGCTGACGGTCAGCGCCGTCGTGGCGGTCGGCGTGCTGCGGGGGCCGGGGAGCGGGCTGACGGCGGGCGCGATGATCGGCTTCGTCTTCCTCACGTACCGGTTCCTCGAGCCGATCGCCGAGTTCACCGAGGTGCTCGACCAGACACAGACGGCCGTCGCCGGCCTGCGCCGGGTGCTCGGCGTGCTCGACATCCCGGCCGGTCCGCCGCCGCCCACCGAATCGCAGGCGTTGCCACCGGGGCCGCTCGACATCGACGTGCGCGACGTCACGTTCTCGTACCGCTCGCGCGCTGACCGCGACCTGTCCGACGACACCGTGCTCCGCCACATCAACATCCACATCCCAGCCGGCCAGCAAGTCGCGATGGTCGGCGCCACCGGCTCCGGCAAGACCACCCTCGGCCGTCTCATCGCCCGCTTCGCCGATCCGACCGTCGGTGAGATCTGGCTCGGCGGCGTCCCGCTGACGGCGGTCGACAACGACGAGCTGCGCCACCGCCTCGTGGTGGTCGCCCAGGAGCCGTTCCTGTTCGACGACACGATCGCGGCCAACGTGCGGTTCGCCCGTCCTGGCGCCGACGATGCGGCGATCCTCGCCGTCGTCGCCAGGCTCGACGTCGTCGACTGGCTCGAGGCGATGCCGGATGGTCTGAACACGCGTGTCGGCGAGCGTGGCGAGCAGTTGTCCGCCGGCGAACGTCAGCTCGTCGCCCTGCTGCGCGCCGGTGTCGCCGACCCCGACGTGCTCGTGCTCGACGAGGCCACGTCGTCGGTCGACGCACTCACCGAGGTGCGGATGTCACGCGCGTTGTCGCACCTCGCGGAGGGACGCACGACGATCGCCATCGCCCACCGGCTGTCGACCGCGGTCCGGGCTGACCGGGTGCTCGTGCTCGAGGA
>DASUEW010000056.1:0-4672 GCA_036274875.1 Ilumatobacteraceae bacterium | reverse complement strand
AACCGCTTCGACGACCGCAGCCGCGCCGGACGCGATCAGATCCGTCGACGGCGCTGCCATCGCCTCGGTTCGCGCGGAACGCGTGCTCGGGTCTGGCCGCAATCCCATCGCCAGCGGCACGAGCAGCACCCCGACCATCACGATGACGCCGAGCCGTAGGAGAAGTGGATCGACCGCACCGAGACCGAGCCGCTCGGCCAACGAAGAGACCGGGTCGCCTGGCCTGCGGACCGGCCGCTCCTCGAGCTCGATCAGCTCAACGGGCTTGGTTGGGGCAAAGTGCCCACGGGAGCTGGTGGGGTCCTGCGTCTCGCTGCGCCGACGGGCGATGCCCGGGATCGGCCCATAGCCGACGTCGTCGAGGCCGAAGTCCAAGGGATCGACGAGTGGTTCTTCGATCTGGACCGCTGACACGAACGGGATCTGCCCGGTGCGATCGCCGTGGCGACGGGTCCGTGCCACCGGGCCGGTTTGGTCGCCCGTGCGACGCGCCCGCCGCGGCCGTCCGGTCGTACTCCACGCGGGCGAGCTCCCCCAGAACTGCGCGGTGAGGTCGCGTCCGTGTTCGCCTGATGAGTTGGAGGATTCGTCGTGAGAGCGCCGCGCCATGGATGGGACCTTCGGAAGGCCATGGTCTACTCGGTCCGTCACGAAATCGCAACGTGAGCGTCATCGGATCGACAACAAATGACACGCGTGTAACGCTCCCGAGGGAGGCGCCACCGTCGGCATCGACCGCCCTGCGCCCACTCCACGGTGGCGGAGAGGGTGGGATTTGAACCCACGGACCACCTTGCAGCGGTCAACGCCTTAGCAGGGCGCCCCATTCGGCCTCTCTGGCACCTCTCCCGAGAAGTGCGCAGTCTAGCCATCGCCCACCGGATGCCGACCGGTGCCGAAGACCGAGGGCGCGGGCACAGTTAGCCTGACCCGTGGAACGGTGGCAGAGCGGACAATTGCACCCGCCTTGAAAGCGGGAGGCCGAAAGGCCCGGGGGTTCGAATCCCTCCCGTTCCGCTGATGGGTTTGCGGTGGACCATCGAGGTCCGCCGCAAACCATGTGACCTGGGAAGACGTTCAGAGAGGTTCGCCGGCGTCCGGGCGTGTTCGTGGAGCGTTGCTCTCGCCGTTGCTCTCGGGTTGCTCTCGCGGGAGCTACGCTGGAGCCCGTGCCACGGCGACCGATGCCGAAGCGCACGACCGATCCGGCCGGCGCCACCTCGGTGCGAGGCAAGCGCGCCAACGGCGCCGGCAGCGTGTACTTCGACCAGGCCAACGAGTGCTACTTCGCCACCTGGCGTGACGCCGACGGCAAGCGACGCAAGGCGCGCGGCAAGACGCAGGTCGACGCGGAGCGGCGACGCGACGAGGCGATCGAGCGCCACGAGGTCGCAGCGCGGCGAGCCGCGTCGCGGTTCACGGCGGCGACCACGGTGAACGAGCTCGGCGAGTGGTGGCTCGCCAACGTGGCGCCGCACCGAATGCGCCCGTCGTCGGTCGGCACCGTCGCCAAGCGCCTCACCCGTGATCGCCTCGGCGTGCTCGCCGGTGTAGCGGTCACCGAGCTGTCGTCGGAACAGGTGCAGGAGTGGCAGTCGGGATTGCTGCGTGGCGTCCACGCGCTGTCGCCGTCGACGGTCGCCGACACCCGCGTCACGTTGAACCAGGTGCTTGACTGTGCGGTCGATCACCTCCTGATCGCGATCAACCCGGCCAAGCGGGTGAAGCCGCCGCGGGTGCCCAAGAGCAACGGCCGCCACCTCTACGCCGCCGACGCACAGCGCCTCGTCGCCGCCTGCTCTGGCTCGAGGTACGGCGTGGTGGTGGCGATGCTGTTCATGCAGGGCTGGCGGGTGTCGGAGGTGCTCGGGCTCGCCTGGCACGACCTCGACCTCGACGCCAAGGAGCCGACCGCGACGGTGCGTCGTGCCGTGGTGCAGGTGCCCGGTGTCGGCCGGGTGCTCGGCCCGCCGAAGTCCGAGGGCGTCGAGGGCGTGCACTACCTCCTGCCGGGCGTCGTCGATCGCCTCCGAGCGCACCGAGCGACGCAAGCCGCCGAACGTCTCGCCGCGGGTCCGGCATGGCAGACCCACGACTACGAAGGCGAGCGACTCGATCTCGTGTTCACCACCGAGGACGGCGGCATCGTCGCCCGTCAGCACGTCGACAAGCTGGCGCGCGCCAAGGCGGCGGCACTCGGCATCGATACGACGGGACTCGGCACGCACGTCGGCCGGCGCACGGTCGTGACGGCCATGAGCGAGGACGGCGTGCCCCTCGACGACATCGCCCGCCACGTCGGCCACCGGTCTGCTACGACGACCGCTGGCTACGTCCGTTCCCACAAGGAACGCGATCGCGCGACGGCCAAGCGCGCCGCCGACCTGCTCGACGTCCCGGCGGTGTAGCGCTTGTGAGCGACGTCCGGGAGGAGCTGCGGACGAGGATCCGGGAGGAGCTGGCGCCGGCGAACGCGGCAGTGGTCATCCGAGGCGGTCCAGACACACTGAGCCCGCTGCGCAGCCACGCACGCCGCCTCAACCGCCTGTACATGCTCGACGGCGAGGACGTGTTTGGAGTGTCGGTCTTCGTCGTCCAGGACGAGATCGGCCCGGCGTCCGAGCGGAGCATTCTCGGGTCGAAGTTGCGGAGCTATCCGATGATCTACCGCACGACCGTCGGTCAGCTCACGACGCTCGGGTTCGAAGTGCTGGCGACCTTCACGTCACCTCACTTCACGGTGGTGATGCCGACGCTCGATCGGGTCGACGATCTGGTCAACGCGTTCGGTCGGCTGCTGCCGAACCCGTACGCTGAGGGACCGAAGGAGGAGCCATGACACGCGTCGACATCCCTGCCGATCTGAACAGTGAGGACGAGAGCGGCTTCGTGTGGACATTCCTCGACGAGGCGCACGACCCATCGGTGATCCGGCCCGGCGAGGTCGTGGTCGCCGGCTCACCGTTGACGCCGGCCGTCTGCGAGGTGGTCGACATCGTCGACAAGCCCACTGGCACGATCGTCCACCTGCGCGTGCTCCCCGGAACGATCGAGCAGTACCGCCGACTGCTGACGCGGCTCGGCGCATAAGAGTCAGGTCGCCACGTCGAACAGTCTCGGCGCAGCAGCCCTCCGGGCTGGCCGCCGTGGCCTCGGCTTCTGATCCGCAGGCACCGACGCGGGTACTCGGTGCGCTACGTCCGGATCGGTCGCGCATCCCCTGGCGACGAACCCCTCGAGTTCGGCGACCGGGAACCGGACGCAGCTCCGATGTGCACCGTCGTGACTGCACCGGCCTTGATCAACTCGTACAGCGTCGTCCGCCCGATCCCTAGCAGCCGCGCCGCCTGCTTCGCATCGACCAGCAACGGTCGCAAGCCGACCTCAGCGCTCACCATTGCCGACTCCGTGCTGACTGTCGTTCCGGTTCACACCTCCGTACGGGGATCAACGGCGCGATTGAGGGGAATCGCCGCCAAGCTCGCAAGCCGTCCGCGGAGGCGGGCCAGGGAGTCCTTCACATCTCATTACCCGGTTGGTGCACAGTTCCGTTGCGTTTCGTTTCAGGAGTCCCCGCTTCAGCTCACCGCTCCGTATGACGATCACGTTTGGCCGCATGACGCCGTGCGGCCCGATTGGGTCCCGGCGGCTGCGAGCGTTGTGCTGCCAGTTGTGCGCCCAGGTTGCTGATCTCTGCGCTCATCGCATCGAGCTCATCGTGGGCTGCTCGCAACTCCTCGAGTCGGCGCTCGTCGGTTGACCGGCGTCCGTCGAGTTCCGCTCTCGCTCGGTCGAGTTTGCGCTGAGTCGCCTGGTGCCGCCGGCGTTCAGTCTGCAGCGCCACCTCCGCCTCGGCGAGCGCCTCGCTGGCGGCGACAAGCTCCGCCTGCGACTGCCGTGCGTGATCAACGGCCCGAGCCAGTTCGTCGCCGTCGACGAGCGCCGCCTCGAACGTCACCGGCTCTTGCTCGCCACGCTGTCGAGCCCGGTGCGCTCGCACGCGATCTGCGTCCGACCGCCACTTCCGAGGCCGACCTCCCTTGCCGGGAACTGTCACGAAACCGAGCGTAACGAAACGCAACGGTTCCGTACACCGATCGGGTAATAGTCTGTGAGAGACGCCCACCCATGCTGAACGAACCTGGACAACCGAACGTCCCGCAGTCTCCTTGGCGAACGACGCACGGCCGGGAAGTCTCCGGCCATGGCGGTCCCCGACCCGGCGTTCGGGCACCGCAGATGACGTGATCGGCGCTCTCTGGGTCGTTGTGAAGAGCGCCGAGATCGGGCAATCTCGGCGGATGTCCGTGCCGGAGTTTCCCGAGACTTCGCCTCTCGGAGGTCTGTCGTGGGACTGAGCTGGGTGAATCCGGACCGAGAGCGCCCCAAGACGCGTGCCGAGCTCGAGGCGCTTGTGTGGGCTCACTTCCCGGAGGACGCTGAGACCATCAACGGGTGTCTGCTGCCCGCGCTGACGTTTGTGCCGCGTCCTCGGGCAGACGGTCGGGTCGCGCTGCGGCTTGGCGGTGGTGTGCGGCTTCCGGCTGCGGTGCCATGGCCGGTCAACGGTGATCGGGACCTCTACTTTCTCGGTGAGGTCGATATGACTGTGGCGGGTCCGCTGGATGTCACGGGGGCCCTTCCGACGTCGGGCTCGTTGCTGTTCTTCTTC
>DASUEW010000055.1:0-8628 GCA_036274875.1 Ilumatobacteraceae bacterium | reverse complement strand
GGCGCGATCCTGATCGAGCCCAAGCCGTTCGAGCCGACCAAGCACCAGTACGACTTCGATGTCGCCGCGGTGTGGGCGTTCCTGCAGCGCTACGACCTCGCCGACGAGGTGAAGGTCAACATCGAGGTCAACCACGCCACGCTCGCCGGCCACGACTTCGCCCACGAGATCGCGGCCGCGGTCCACGCCGGGATCTTCGGCTCGATCGACGCCAACGCCGGCGACGACCGTCTCGGCTGGGACGTCGATCGGTTCCCGGTGTCGGTCGAGCAGATGACGCTCGGGAAGATCGAGATCCTGCGCGCCGGTGGCTTCACCACCGGCGGGTTGAACTTCGACGCCAAGCTGCGCCGCCAGTCGATCGACCGCACCGACTTGTTCCACGCTCACATCGGCGGGATGGACACGATGGCGCGAGCACTGCTCGCCGCCGATTCGATCCTCGCCAGCGGAGAGCTCGACGCCGCCCGCGACGCCCGCTACGCCGGCTGGGACAGCGAGCTCGGCCGCTCGATCCTCGGCGGCACGGCGACGCTCACCAGCCTGCACGACCGGGCGATCGGCACCGGTGAGCCGACGAGGGTCTCCGGCCACCAAGAGATGCTCGAGAACCTCGTTGCCAAGCACATCGCCCGCGCCCGCTGAAAAATCCCGAACTGTCTGCTTCAGATGACCCGTTTGCGTCATCTGAAGCAGACAGAACGGGGGTTTCAGAGGCGGAGGGCTTCGGCGGGGGCGAGGCGGGCGGCTCGACCGGCGGGGAGCAGGCCGGCGAGCAACCCGACTCCAAGTGCCGCGCCCACGCCGCCGGCGATCGCGACCGGCGGCATCGAGAACGGCACTTCTTGCATGCGCGAGTAGCCGGCGGTCACCACCGAGCCGAGCAACGCGCCGCCGGCCCCACCGATCGAGGCGAGGATCGCCGCCTCGGTGAGGAACTGCACCCGGATGTGGCGGCGGGTGGCGCCGATTGCCCGCCGGACGCCGATCTCGGAGCGCCGCTCGAGGACCGAGATCACCATCACATTGGCGATGCCGATGCCGCCGACGAGCAGTGCCACGCCGCCGAGACCGAGCAGCAGCGCCGTGAGCTCGCGGTCGACGGCCGACCGGGCGGCGAGGGCATCGGTCGGGCGCGAGACCTCGACCTCGTTGGGCGCCAGCGGGTTGACCGTGGCGGCGAGCACAGATCGCACGTCGTCGACCGACGACGGCGGGGTGCGGACGTAGAGCGTCGACACCTTGCCGTCCCAGCCGAGCAGGTCCTCGGCCGCGGCGGCGCCGACGAAGGCTGACGAGTCGAGGTTGGCGAGCAGGGGGACGGGGTCGAGGATGCCGATGACGGCGAACCATTGGTCGCCGATCCACACCAGCGGCGAACCGGTGAGCGACGTGATCCCCAACCGTCGGGCGGCTGTGCTGCCGAGCACGACCGTCGGCGTGTGGGACGTGCCGGCGTCGAGCCAGCGCCCCTCCCGAACGGTCGCACCGAGTGTGTCGAGCAGGTCGAGCTCGGCGGTCATCATCGAGATCGCCCCGGTCTCGAGCTCGTCGATGTGGTCGGATCGGCGCACTGCGGCCGAGAGCTGGGCGACCGCCGCGGTCCGTTCGACGGGGCCGATGCGGCGGACCATGCCCGGCGCCTCTTCGGGAAGGACGGCCGCCTCACCGAACAGGTCCTGGCCGGCACGGACCTGGAGCAGGTTGGTGCCGAGCTGATCGAGCTCGGCGAGGAGGTCGGCGCGACTCGAGGTGGAGATGCCGACGACCGCCACCAAGGCGGCGATTCCGATCGCGATCCCGAGCGCGGTGAGCACCGTCCGCCCCGGTCGCGAGCGCATGCCTGTCATCCCGAGCCGGGGGACATCACGGGCACGCAGCCCCATCCGGCACCTCCTGCTCGATTGGTTGTTCGATTGGCTGTTCGATTGATCGTTCGATTGATCGTTCGATTGGGCCGGCGTCCGCTGGGTCCGCCTCGACCCGGCCGTCGCGAAGGTGGATCACGCGGGGCATCGAGGCCGCGATCTCACGGTCGTGGGTGATGATGACGACGGTTGCGCCGTCGGCGTGCAGCATCCGGAACACGTCGATGATCTCCGCACCGGTCGCGGTGTCGAGGTTGCCGGTGGGTTCGTCGGCAAGGATCATCGACGGCTCGGTCACGATCGCCCTGGCGATCGCGACCCGCTGGCGCTCTCCGCCCGACAACTCGGCCGGACGGTGGTGGAGCCGATGGCCGAGGCCGACCCGTTCGAGAGCCGCGACAGCACGCCGGTGGCGTTCGGCGCGCCGGCTCGACTGGTA
This sequence comes from Ilumatobacteraceae bacterium, assembly GCA_036274875.1. GTDB lineage: Bacteria > Actinomycetota > Acidimicrobiia > Acidimicrobiales > Ilumatobacteraceae > JALOLG01. Next base: position 6,321 of record DASUEW010000055.1, on the reverse strand, counting down.
CAGGAGCGGCAGGGCGACGTTCTCGACCGCGGACAGGGCGTCGACGAGGTGGAACTGCTGGAACACGAAGCCGATCTCGCGGCCGCGCAGTGCCGACAGTCGGCGATCGCCATCGCGGCTGATGTTCCGTCCGCCCAAGTGGATCTCCCCTGACGTCGGCCGGTCGAGGCAGCCGATCAGCTGGAGCAGCGTGCTCTTGCCGGAACCGGACGGTCCGACGATCGCCACCATCTCGCCGTCGTCGATGCGGATGTCGACGCCCCGCAGCGCTTCGACGCCACCGTCGAAGGTCTTGGTCAGGTCGCGCAACTCGACGACGCTCATTTTGTTCACCGTCCCGGTCGTCGCCGGTGTTCCGCTTCGGACGCAACTCACAGCGACACCACGACCTCGTCACCCTCGGCGATGTCGCCGGTGATCTCGATGACCCCGTCGCCCGACGATCCGAGTTCGACACCGACGAGCTGGGTCCCCGATCCGGTGACCTTCTCGACCGCATACCCGCCCTCGGACAACGCCAGCAGGGCGCGGAACGGCACAGTCAGTACGCCTGATGCGATGGTGGTCGTCACCACGACCTCCACCGGTGCCGCGTCGTATGCGTCGGTCGTCTCGAGCAGGGCGACGACGACTTCGATCGTCGTGTCACCGCCGTTTGGATCCGGCGTGGCCACGTCGGCGATCGACCATACGACGCCGTCGACCCGCGACCCGTCGGGCAGTTCGACCACCGGCTCGTCGCCGGGTTCGAAACGGTCGACGTCGTCGGCGGCGACGGCAAGCGTCACGATCTGATTCAGTCCGGTCAACCCGAGCACCTCGCCATCCGACGATCCGCCCACCGTGGCAGTGTGCGAGGCGACGCGGAGCTCGCCGCCCGCGAAGACGACGTCCGAGAGCTCGACAGCACCTGTCTCGTCGACGCCCTGAGCCTCCTGCCAGGCCTTGATCGCGGTCGCCGTGTCGGCGTCGAACTCTTCGTCGACCACCATGTCAGTGGGCGCGTACCCCAATGCCACGAGGTTCTCCTCGAGCTGGCGGACGTCGGCACCGTCATCGACTCCCCGGCGCAGCTCACGCCACATCGGGCGTTCACCGAAGAGCAGGCGCGGCCCGGGAGCGCCATCGACCTCCCACAGCGGTTCTCCGCGGTCGATGGTCGAGCCGAGCGCAGGCAGGGCGGTGATCACACCTCCGTCACCATTGCCGGCGCCACCGCCACCCGCACCGTGCCCCGAGACCTTCAGCTCGGGTCCATAGCCGAGCTCGCCGGCGAACTCCTCGGACTCGACGAGATCGCGACGTTCGACGACCGCCTTCTCGACGGCTGCGAGCACTGCCTCCGTCCCGTCGTTCGGGTCGTCGGTTCCCGCGTCGGTCCGGGTGACGGCCACGGCGGTCACCGCGACGGCGGCGCCGACCGCAGCGAGCGCGATCCACCAGCGGGCTCGCATCAGTCGCCCTCCACTCGGCCGCCGCTGCTGAACACGGCGCCGCCTTCGCCGCCCGGACCGAAGCCGCACGCCTCTGCCGCGGCCTCGAACTCGTCCTGGTCGGGACCGCTCCCAGCGTCGTCCCCCGGTGCGGCACCAGGTCCGGCGCCCACCGTGAAGGTCCCGTTCTCGCCGAACTCCGGATCGGGCATGTCGATGCCGTGCTCGCGCATGCACCTCGTGAACTCGAGCATCTGCTCACGCATCTGCTCGGTCTCCTCGGCGCTCGGTGGCTCGAACGACCCGATGATCTCCTCGAGGATCGGTCGGCAGGCCTCTTCGGCTTCTTGTATCTCGGACTGATCCGTGCCCTCGTCGATCTGGATCATCACGCCGCCGTCGCCGGTCGGATCGGGCATGTCGACGCCGTGCTCGCGCATGCATCGCGTGAACCGCACCTGGGCGTCTTGCACCTCGGCCTCGTCAGGCGCGTCGTCCGAGGTGTCACCACCACTGACGTCGGCGTCGTCTCCTACGGTGTCGTCCGTCGTGTCATCGCCATCGCCGGTCGTGTCGCCGGTGTCGTCGGCGGTGTCGTCAACCGTGGTGCCGAGGCTGGCGACGTCGCGTAACGCTCCGTCGTCGCCGCCGCACCCGAACAGGGCGGCGGCGACGAGGAGGGGGAGGGAGAGCGGGAGGAGGCGAACCAGTCGGGTCGTTCGAGTCGTTCGTTGCATGGGCGCACCGTGGCGGATGCCGCCTGAGAGCGACCTGAGAGCTGCTGAAGGTCCTCTCAGGTGTGCCGCTCCCACTTCGCCGTGACGCACGTGCACAATGCGGGCGTGCGCGTGCTGGTGGTGGAGGACGAGGAGCGTCTTGCCAACGCGATCTCGCGCGGGCTCACGGCCGAGGGATTCGACGTCGACATCGCCAACGATGGGACGACCGGCCTCTGGCGCGCCCGCGAGCACGACTACGCCACGATCGTGCTCGACCTGCTGCTGCCCGGGATGAACGGGTTCCAGGTCTGCCGAACGCTGCGTGACGAGCACAACTGGACGCCGATCCTCGTCTTGACGGCCAAGGATGGCGAGTACGACGAGGCCGAGGCGCTCGACACCGGAGCCGATGACTTCTTGTCGAAGCCGTTCTCGTTCGTCGTCCTCACGGCCAGAGTTCGGGCGCTCGCGAGGCGGCGGCTGCACGCGGGTCGGCCGGTGCTCGAGTGCGGATCGCTGCGACTCGACCTCGGACGGCGCCGGTGTGAACGCCACGGAGCGGAGATCAAACTCTCGCCTCGCGAGTTCTCGTTGCTGGAATCACTCCTGCGCCACGACGGGATGGTCGCCGACAAGGGGGTCCTGATGTCCGACGTGTGGGGACCCGACTACATCGGTGACCGCAACATCGTCGAGGTATACGTGAGGTCGTTGCGCAAGAAGATCGACGTCCCGTACGCGACCGAGTCGATCCAGACCGTGCGCGGGGCGGGCTACCGGATGGTGGCCGATGCGTGATCGGCTGCGCCGGGTGACGGGTTCCGTGCGGGTGCGGGTCGCGCTCGTCGCGATGGTGATCGTCGGCGGCGTCCTCGCCGTGTCGGGTGTCGTGCTGACTCGGACGGTCCAGCACCGGCTCGAGGAAGAGAACCGCGAACGTGCCGACCGGACGATCGCCTTCGCCGCCGACCAGCTCGAGGCGGGGGTGGCGGTCAACTCGGTGTTCGGCACGTCGCCGATGGCGGGCGATGTCTTCATGGTGCTGCGGACACCGGACGGCAAGGTGATCGCCAGCCAGGAGCCAGTGCCGTTCACGATCCCGCTTTCCGGCACGATGGACTACGCCGTCGCCGGCGGCGCCGCGGCCGTCGGTCAGATGGCGGTTCCGCCGCCCGGCGCACAGATCGTCACCACAGTCGTCGACCTGCCGGAAGGCCAAGGCGAATCGGTGCTCGTGGGTGTGTCGCCGCTCGACGACGTCAGAGCAAGCGTGGCGACACTCGTGAACGCGCTGTGGTGGGGCACCCCGGTGCTCGTGCTCTTCGTCGGGCTTGCGGCGTGGTTGCTCGTCGGCCGGGCGCTCCGCCCAGTCGAGCAACTGCGCGCGACGGTGGAGACGATCTCGACGTCGACGCTCGAACAGCGAGTCGACGTGCCGCCCTCGCACGACGAGGTCGCCCGCCTGGCGACGACGATGAACACGATGCTCGAACGACTCCAGAGATCGCGCGACCATGAACGTCGCTTCGTCTCGGACGCCTCGCACGAGTTGCGCAGCCCGCTGGCGAGCATCCGCGCCCAACTCGAAGTGGCGGGAGAACAGGACGGAACCAACGAGGGCGTGCTGGCCGACACGATCCGGCTCGAACGCATCGTCGGCAACCTGATGGAGTTGGCGAGGAGCGACGAGGCCGCGACTCTGCCGGACACGGCGATCGCACTCGACGTCGTCGTAGCCGACGAGATCACCGCGGTGCAACGCTCGTCGTCGATCGAGATCACCGCGGATGGCATCGACGACACCGTTGTGCAAGGCCGTTCCGACGCCCTCGCACGGGTCACGCGGAACCTGCTCGACAACGCCGTCCATCATGCACGAGGCCGAGTCGACGTCGGTCTGCACCACAGCGACGGGTGGGCCGAGCTGTCGGTCGACGACGACGGGCCCGGCGTCCCAGCCGAGTCCGAGCAACGGATCTTCGACCGCTTCGCCCGTCTCGACGCGTCGCGTGACCGTTCGACGGGCGGCGTCGGCCTCGGCCTGGCGGTCGTGCGCGCCGTGGTCGAGCACCACGGCGGCACTGCCGCGTGCACCAAGTCTCCGCTCGGCGGAGCGCGCTTCGTGGTCCGCCTCCCGGTCAGCACCTGACACCTCCCGTTCTGTCTGCTTCAGATGGCCCGTTTGCGTCATCTGAAGCAGACAGTTCGGGGGTTGGGGGGGACATCAGCCGGTGGTGGCGAGGGCATCGATGATGTCGAGCTTGGCGGCCCGGCGGGCTGGGCGGACGGCGGCGACGACACCGGCGATCCCGCCGACGACGGCCACGATCACGATCTGCACCGTCGGAACGGCGAAGTTGATCGGGAACGAGCCCGCGCCGGCCGCCGTCACGAGTCCCCAGCCGAGGAACAGCCCGAGGGCGACCCCTCCGATGGTGCCGAACACGGCGATCACCACCGACTCCCACCGGATCATCGACCGGACCTGAGCGCGATCGGCCCCGACGGCTCGCAGCAAACCGAGCTCGCGCACCCGCTCGTAGATCGACAGCGACAGCGTGTTGGCGATGCCCATCAGGGCGATCACGATCGCCAACAGCAGCATCACGTACACCAGCCCGAGGATCTGGTTGATGTTGGCTGTCGCGTCGGCGACGAACTCATCGGTCGTCATCACGTCCGGCGGGGCGAACGATGCCGTCGCCGTCTCGACGGCGGTGCGGACCGACTCGATGTCGGCCCCGTCGGCGGCGCCGATCACGACGAGTGTCTCGATCGACTGCACCGCGTGCCGTTCCCACGTCGGCGCGGGCACGACGAGGTCACGCACCGTCGACGACGGTTCGTAGATCGCTGCCACCTCGAGCCGCTCGGTGGAGCCGTCGGTGAACCGCACGTCCAGCACGGAGCCCACGGACCAGCCGTTGTCGTCGGCGACGGGTTCGGACACGGCGAGCTGCTCGTCACGCAGGTCGGCGACCGCGGCCCCTTCGATCACGTCCGGAACGACGAGTCCGGCGCTGGCGGCAGGGTCGAGCACGGTCACCTGGCGGGTCCGGCCGTCGATCGACACCGGTCCCGTCCCCACGCCGACGGCATGATCGACCTCCGGGAGGGCGTCGACGGCGTCGACGATTCCCGGGCTCAGCCCACCACCACCGAACTGGCTGGCGGCGATCATCAGGTCGCCGTCGATCACGGCGCTCACGTTGTCGTCGACCGACGCCTTGAGCGACCCGGCGAACGTGGTGAACACGGTGACCACACCGATGCCGATCATCAGCGCCGACGCCGTCGCCGCCATGCGCCGGGGGGAGCGCATGGCGTTGCGACGGGCGAGGGCACCCGGGATGCCTCGCAGCCGCGAGATCGGCGTACCGATCACCGAACCGGAGGGACGCGCCACGACCGGACCGACCGCGACGACGCCGGCGGCGGTCAGCAGGGCGCCGAGGCCGGCGCGGGCGAGGTCGCCGTTGGAGGCCCCGGTCACGACCGCGACGACGCCGACGGACAGCATCACCGAGCCGGCGACGAGGCGCCACCGCGACGACGCCGAACGGTCGACCGCGACGTCGCGTAGGGCGGCGAGCGGGGCGACCCGTGAGGCCCGCACCGCCGGAGCGAGCGAGGCGAGCATCGTCACGATGATCCCGACCAGCGGGGCGATCACCAGCGTTGCCGTCCGGATCTCCAATCCACCCGCGGGCAGGGCGAACCCGAACGCGTCGAACAGGGCCTTCAAACCCTGGGCGAGCGCGAACCCGAGGCCGAGCCCGATCGCCGAGGCGACGGCGCCGACGACGATCGACTCGCCGGCGAGCGACCAGAACACCTGGCGGCGATCGGCACCGATCGCCCGGAGCAGCGCCGACGAACGCTGCCGTTGGGCGGCGATGATCGAGAACGTGTTGTTGATGCTGAACGTCGCCACCAGCAGGGCGACCGCGGCGAACACGAGTAGGAACGTGCGCACGAAGCCGAGGAAGTCGGCGTCGATCTCGTCGTTGGTCTCCTCGACGAGATCGGCACCACTGATCACTTCGACACCGTCGGGTGTCACGTCGGCGATCCGGGCGACGAGCGCGTCCTGGCTCACGCCGTCGGCGGCCTTGACGAGCAGCGCCGTCACGCCGCCGGGCTGGCCCGTCACGTGCTCCTCGGCGCCC
>DASUEW010000054.1:0-2830 GCA_036274875.1 Ilumatobacteraceae bacterium | reverse complement strand
GAGGTCGGCCGGGCCGAGCGACAGACCCTGCATGCGCGGCGACGCCGTGCAGATCTCCTCGACGTTGGCCACACCAGTCGCGGTCTCGAGGATCGCGTGCACGAGGAGCGGCTCGGTGAGCCCCGCCTTGGCCTCGAGCTGGGCGAGCAGCCGGTCGACGTAGTGGATGTCCTCGGCACCTTCGACCTTGGGGATCATCACCACGTCGAGCTTGTCGCCGATCTCGGTCACGACGGTCACGAGATCGTCGAGCCCCCACGGCGAATCGAGGCTGTTCACTCTCGTCCACAGCTGCGTGTCGCCGAGGTCGACGGTGTTGGCGGCGTCCACCAGCCCGGCGCGTGCCGCCTCCTTGTCGCCGGCCGGGATGGCGTCTTCGAGATTGCCGAGCAAGACGTCGACGGTTGGTGCGATGTCGGGGAGTTTGGCGACCACTTTGGCGTTCTGAGGTGGGAAGAAGTGGATCATCCGGCTCGGGCGGAACGGGATCTCGCGAACCGGCTCGGGGGCACCCACGGCGAGCGGCCGGAAGAAGTCTCTGGGGCTACGCACGGTCCCGAGGGTAGGCCGTGCCGGCATCGCGCGCGAAGTGAACGTCTCCTGTTTCGGCGTGATACGGCGGAGTCAAAGCAATTACGAGGAGTCGCGGACGGGGAAACATCGGGCGGGCGCCGACTCGGACTGGAGTTGAGCGCAAAACGTGCCGATGATCTGGAAGAGTTGTCGACGCGCGCCCCGTGTCGGCTCGGGCTGAACCTGACGACGACGCGGCGGACCCAGATGACGATGAGCAGATGACGATGAGCACTCGAGCCACCACCGAGACCGGGAGTCGTGGGGACGACCGTCACCGCGCGACCGTCGGTCTCGCCGAGGCCGACGTCCAGCGATCGAGCCAGCTCGGGCGCGACATCGTGGATGCCGTCGATCGTGTGGTCGCCGGTCAACGAGAGGTCGCCGAGATGGCCGCCGCGTGCCTGCTGTCGAGCGGCCACCTCCTGATCGAGGACATCCCGGGCGTCGGCAAGACGTTGTTGGCGCAGGTGGTCGCGGCCGCGGTCGGCGGCACGTTCCATCGGATCCAGGGCACCCCCGATCTCCTGCCCGGCGACGTGACCGGCTCGATGGTGCCCGACCACGACACGTTCCGGCTCCGCTTCCGGCCCGGTCCGATGTTCGCCAACGTGGTCGTGTTCGACGAGCTCAACCGCACCAACCCGCGGACGCAGTCGGCCCTCTTGGAGGCGGCCGAGGAGGCAACCGTCACGATCGACGGCACGACCCACCTGCTGCCCGATCCGTTCATGCTCGTCGCGACCCAGAACCCGATCGAGCTCGCCGGCACGTACCGACTCGGCGAGGGCGCCCTCGACCGGTTCGCAGCCGTCGTCACACCCGGCCGGGCAGCGTTCGATGACGAGGTCGACGTGCTCACCGGCCGGCGGGGACGCAGGCAGCTCCACGACATCACGCCGGTCGCATCGCTCGACACGGTCATCGCATGCCGCGACACGGTCGACCGGGTGCACGTGCCGGAACCGGTGGCCCGATACGTGGTCGAGTTGCTCGAGTCGACCCGGCAGCATCAGCGCGTGCGCCTCGGGGCTTCGACCCGCGGTGGTGTTGCGCTCGTAGGACTGTGCAAGGCGTTCGCGGTGATGCGTGGCCGTGGGTACATCGTGCCTGACGACGTGGCCGTCGTGGCGGTGCCGGCACTGGCGCACCGGCTGCTCGTCGTCGACGGCGCCGGCTCGACTGCGGCCGGGCGGGACGTGGTGATCGAATGCGTCGGACGCGTGCGACCGCCGTCGGTCTGACCCGACCCGCCGGGTTGTCGCCGGGCGCTCTCGCGCTCGTCGGAGCGTGGATCGTCACGCTTGCGATCGCCCGGCTCACGGGTGCTGCGGCGGTGGTGATCGTGCTCGGCGCGGGCGCGGTCGGGGCGGTCTGGGCGACGTTCGCCGGGTGGTTCCGGGTCCGGTCCTTCGAGCTCCGTGAGTTGACGACGGTGGCCGCGGCGACCGTCGGCGACAGGGTGGCGGTGACGGCGCGAGGGTCGTACCGCGGCGTCGCTTCCGCTGATGTCCTCGTGAGCGTCTCTGATCGCGGGTGTGAGGTGGCCGGCGGACGGCTGCAGGGCGGTCGCTTCGACGGACAGGGCTGCTTCGCGCGTCGCGGGCTCGTCGAACGGCTCGACGTGAGTGCTCGCTCGGCGGGCCGACCGGGCCTGGTGTGGTGGGAGCGTCGCGCGGTGGTCGACATCGGCCAGGTCGTCGTCGCGCCCCGACCCGCCGGACCGGGCGCCCGGATCGAGATCGCCACCGAACCGCATGGTGGCGGATTCACCGGTACAGCCGGGTCGCACGACGGCGATGTCGATGGCATCCGGCCGTGGCGGGACGGCGACAGTGAACGATCGGTCCACTGGCCGACCTCGCTCCGCACAGGCGACCTCGTGGTACTCGACCGCCACCGCAGCGCCGACACGCGATGGATCGTCCGCGTCGACCAGGATTCCGACGACGACGAGCCCGGCCGCGCGAGGTGGGCACTCGACGAAGGGAGGCGCCGCGGCCTGCGGACCGCAGCGGCGGTCGGCGACGAGGAGCCGGTCGAGATCGCCGACGCGGATGCGGCGGCGCGGTGGACTGCGATGTGCGTCCCGGAGCGCGCGGCGACCCCGTCGCGCCGCCCGCCGCGCACTCCAGCCGAAGCCGGGCTGCCGCTCGCCCCACTCGCCAGGTGGGCGACCGCGGCGGCGACGTTCACCGCGCTGGCGCTGCTCGTCGGGGCCCTCGGCTCCTCGGCGCTGGTGATCGCGTTGCTCGGC
>DASUEW010000053.1:0-2998 GCA_036274875.1 Ilumatobacteraceae bacterium | reverse complement strand
TTCCCGGCTGGATCGACGGTCGTCACCTGCACCGCGACCGACGACGCCGGCAACCAGGCCACCCGCAGCTTCACCGTCACCGTCGCCCCACTCATCGGGTACGTGATCGCGATCGGTGGAACCACAGCCAACCCTGGATCGGCGCCGGTCACCATGCCGATCGGCAGCGCGGCAACGGTGACCGTCGGCGAATACGCACCGAACACGCCCGTCAAGGGCATCATGCACAGCACCCCGACCGCCCTTGGCAGCACGCGTGCCGACACCTCTGGACGCGTCTCGTTCACGTTCACGATGCCAGCCGTCGGCCCTGGCCGGCACCACCTCGAGCTCACCGGCATCGGGCCCACCGGCGGCGCCGTCCAGGTCGTGATCCCGTTCGAGGTCCCCGAGGCGGCCGGTTCGACGACCACGACGACCACCACCACCACGACCGCGCCGACCACCACTGCCGTCCCTGGTGGAGCCCTTCCGCGCACGGGGTCGGGACATGGGTCCGTCGTGCTGCTCGCGCTCGCGCTCATCGCGATCGGCGCGGCGTGTCTGGTGACACGCCGGCGACCGCACCGAACGGCAACGGGAATCCGGTGATGCGTCCGTCGCTACGCTCGGGAGGTCATGGACCGACGGGGGGTGATCGGTGTTCTCGGCCCGATCGAAATCCTCGCGCCGGCGCATCTCACGATTCGCTCCGTACGCAAACGCGCCGTCCTCGCCGGGCTCGCACTCGACGCCGGTCGGGAGATCACGGTCGACCGGTTGATCGATCTCGTGTGGGGGGCGACGCCGCCTCGCACCGCACACCACGCCCTCCAGGTGTACATCTCCGAGCTGCGTTCTCAACTCGGAGATGTGGGAGTCGGGCTGGTGACGACCAGCAGCGGCTACCGGCTGGATCATGCGGTGGTGACCACCGACATCGCAGTCGTCGACGAGCTCGTGGGGGCAGGCCGCTCCGCCGCCGCGCTCGGTCGGTTTGACGAGGCCGGCGACTTGTTCAACGACGCGTTGGCCAGATGGCGCGGCGAACCGTTCGAAGGGTTCGACGACGTCGACGAGATCCGCGCCGGACGCGCCCGCCTCGACGCGCTCCGAGCCGGGTTGCGAGACGAGCTCGCTGACACCTATCTGGCGCTCGGTCGGCATGCCGAGCTGATCCCCCACCTCGAATCGCGCATCGTCGCCGAACCGTTGCGGGAGCGCACGTACGAGCACCTGATGGTGGCCCTCTACCGTTCGGGTCGGCAATCCGACGCGATACGCGTGTATCAGCGTGCTCGCGAGGCCCTCCTCGAACAGGTCGGTGTCGAGCCCGGCACTCGACTGCGTGAGATCGAGGCGGCGGTCCTGCGCCAGGACGACGACGCGCTGGGGCCTCCCAAGCCGGACTCGCCCATCCGGCGATCGCCCGAGAAACGGCCCTTCGTCGGGCGCGCGGCCGAGCTCGATCGGCTCGCCGAGCTCGCCGCCGACGTCGAGCGCGCTCGCGCTGGGCGGGTCGTGCTGGTCGGCGGCGAACCGGGGATCGGCAAGACGCGCCTCGTCGACGAGGTCGTCGACCGTTGCGGCGGTCGCGGGTGGACCGTGCTGCGTGGCCGGTGTCCCGACGAACGTGGCGCGCCGCCGTTGTGGCCAGTGGCGGAGGCGCTTCGTCGGGCCGGGGAGGGCGACGGCGCGGCGGTCGCCGTCGACGACGAGGCTGCCGCGCCACTCCTGCGCTTGATGCGCGGCGATGCGTCGCCCGCGTCGGACGACGCTCGCATCGAAGGCCCGAGCTCGTTCGCCCTCCACGACGCCGTCGCCGACGCCGTGTTGGGAGCTGCCCCCGAGCGAACCGTGCTCGTCATCGATGACGTGCACTGGGCGGACGAGGCCACGCTCGGCGTCCTGGTGCGACTCGCGCAACGCGCTGTTCCGGCGCCACTCCTCGTGCTGCTCACGCACCGTGTCGCCGACATCGACCGTTCCGACGAGTTCGACCGCGCCCTGGCGCGGCTCGTCCGCGAGCCGGCGGTGACGCGGTTGACACTTGGTCCCATCGACGCTCTTTCCGAGATGGCGTACCTCGAAGCGCTCGATGCGGTCCTGTCGCCTGACGAGGTCGGATGGATTCGCGCCCGATCGGACGGGAACCCGCTGTTCCTCACCGAGCTGGTGCGACTCGTCGAAGCCAGGCACGAATCGACTGAGTCATCGTTGCCGAGCGGGCTGGAGCAGGTGCTCGACGCCCGCCTGACGCTGCTCGGTGAGAGCGCGGACGTGCTGTCACGTGCCGCTGTGATCGGGCGCGAGTTCGATGTCGGCGTGCTCGCCCGGCTCGGCGTCGACACCGGGGAGACGATCAGCCGAGCCCTCTCGGCAGGCGGACGTGCGCAGCTGATCGGCCAACGTTCCGTGGGCGTGTGGCGCTTCTCGCACGCTCTCGTCGCCGAGGCCGCCGCCGATCGCCTCGACGACGACGGCCGGCGCCGGCTCCACCTGCGTGTTGCCGAGGTGCTCGACATCTCGCCGGTCGGCGACCGTGCACGCCGAACCGCCGAGGTCGCCCGGCACCGGGTTGCAGCGCTTCCGATCGGGGACGCTGCACTCGCGGCCGAGTCGTGCCTGAGATCCGGTGACGACGCGCTCGCCGCGTTCGCGTACGACGACGCTGCGAACGCGTTCAAGACGGCCCGTTCGGCGCTCGCTCACGGTGTCGGGGACGACCGGATGCTCGTCCGCGCGCTCGTCGGTGAGGCTGAGGCGCTCACGGTCGCCGGCGACAGCGCCGCAGCTCGACCATTGCTCGACGAGGCGCTCGAACTCGTCGACCGCAAGCACGACCCGCAACTGTTCGCGCTCGCGGTGCGGGTGCTCGTGCTGCATCGTTCGACCGCGAGCGCGCAGGGCGACGAGAGGTTGTCAGCACTGCTGCGCGACGCGATCGACGGCCTCGGCGACGAGGGCGGTTGGCTCGGTGTCCAACTGCGCACCGACTTGGCGATGCTCCACTACCGCA
>DASUEW010000052.1:0-3130 GCA_036274875.1 Ilumatobacteraceae bacterium | reverse complement strand
GCAGCTGCGTCACCGTCGCCAGACGGGCGAACTCACACACCTCCGCATCAGCCCACCTGGGCGCTTTGGCGGCGATCGGGGCAACCTGATCGAACGACAACTCACCGGCGTCCAACGCCTCGAACGTCACCGGCAACTCGTCGCGCCGCCGCGCCACCGCCACCAACTGCTGCGCATGAGCGGCCGACAGGCCCGCCTTCCACGCCAACCAGTGGGCGGGCGACACGACCCCAGGCATCTCCCACACCCCGGTCTCCAACGCCTCAGCGACCAGTTGAACCAGTCGTGCGTCCAACACGTTGCGGTGACCACACAGATCGGCCAGACGGTCCTCGAGCCGTTCCAGCGTCCCCACATCCATCCCCTCATCGTACACATGTTCGATCAACGATGCAACACGAAAACCGGGAGAAGCTGCGCCATCCTCGACGAGGGCTCCGTGCGCTGCTGGGGCTACTACTCGGGCGGGGCGCTGGGCTACCCGTATCCCGCCGGACCCAACCAGCATCCCGAGGACATCGGTGACGACGAGACACCGGCTGACGTGGGACCGGTCGACATCGGCGCCGGCCGCACCGCCACCGCGATCTCGGTCGGCGGCTCCCAGACGTGCGTCATCCTCGACGACGCGCGCCTCCGCTGTTGGGGTGCCCTCTACAACGACAGCGCCCTCTGGGTCGGCGACGACGAAGCGGCCGGATCGCTGGGTCCGGTCCGTCGCCCGGCAGGTACGCGTTCACGGTGACCGCCACCAACGTCGCCCGGACCGGTCCGGGCGGGACGTCCGCCCTCGTCTACATCTAGGTCGCGAGTTTCGACCGACACGGTGGCCGACGCGGGCAGCGCTTACGTGTCGGGCTCGGGGAGGTAGCGCTCGCGGAACGCGGCGACCATCGGCTCGGGGAAGATGCCGCCGCCCAGGAGCTCCTCCACGGTCGTGGAGGCGAACGTCGAGTCGTCGACGAGAAGCCCGCGGTAGCTGGCGCAGGCATCGGCGAAGTCGGTGTTGCCGGCCGGGTGGATCACGACGTACCGACCCGACCGCCACCCGCCGTCCGGGTGCTGCAGCATGGAGTGCAGCAGCTGGTGCTCGAGCCAGATGTGGATGAGCTCGGTGCCGTTGACGGCATCGAGCCAACCCGGCCCGAAGGCGCCGGATCGTTCGGAGACCTCGACGTATCGCGCCAGCCGCTCCGGTTTGGGCGGCTGGCGCTTGTTCCAGTCTGCGTAAGCGGCCTTGACCCCGACGATCCCGCGCGTGCCGTCGCCGAGATCGAGCACGAAGGCGACGCCGAACGCGCACAGGTTCCCGATGTAGGCGGGGTCGAGACGGCCCGGTGAGTGCTCGAATCGCACGGCGGCCACGGTGCCGGGCAGGTCCGGCCACCACGTGCGGACGGCGCGGCCGGCGAGCTCGAGGTTGGTGGCCAGCGCGCCGAACAGGTTGAAGCAGAAGGCCGTCGGCCAGAGGAGCTCCGCCCACGTCCGCTGGGCGTCGAGGCTCTGATGCGGTTCCTTGGCACTGGGGGACAGCCGAGCCGTCGCCGCCGCGTGGGCGGCGTGAGACAGGAAGGTCGCACCGGTGGCCCGGGCGTAGTCGACGGGCAGACGGCTGCCGACGGGCCGCGACGACTTCCCGGCGTGCGGGACGAGGGGCTGCGAGCCGATGGGGTGGCCGTGGGACTCGCGCCAGCGGGCCTGGTGCAGCCGCATCCGTCGGCGGTACGCGGTCATCTCCGGACGCTTCGGCACGTGGTCGTCGGTCTCCCAGCAGTGCGCTGCCTCGAGCTCGTCGCGGGACGGTTCCTTCTCGGTCATCGATGTCAGCCGGGGAGCTACCAACTCACCGATCGCCTTCGGACCAGTAGTCGGCTGCTGCCTTGCCGGCGCCAGCTTCGGCGCTGTCGTAGTGCGGGTCGAGGAGCCGCCGCGGGTGGAGCCCGTTGACGTGCCCCATGAACGGTGGATGGATGCTGTAGCCGAGCATCGACTGGATGCGCTCGGAGTACTGGGCCGCCCTGGGTCCGACCGACAGGATCTGTTGCTCTTGCTGGCGGGCCCACGGTTCGCAGTACTGCGGCGTGATCGCCAGCCGGGCTCGGTCGCTGTGGTTGGCGCCACCGCGGTGCCACAGCGTGCCGGCGAAGACGACGACGGATCCGGCCGGCATCACGACCTTCACGACGTCGTGGTCGGCGCCGGGGATCTCGTCGCCCCAACGGTGGCTCCCGGGGATGACCTCGGTCGCCCCGTTCTCCGCGGTGAAGTCGTCGATCGCCCAGATCGCGCTGACACTGATCGCCCGTCGCGGCCGGCTGACGCGGTAGAAGTCGTCGTCGATGTGGAACTGCTGCGCCGTCTCACCCGGGAGCAGGTTGATCGCCAGGTTGGCCGACAACAGGAAGTGGGGGAGCAACAGCCGATCCAACATCGCCAGCACCCACGGATGCTCGACCAACGTCGCGATCGCGGGTGCCTTGGCGAGCAGTGCGTAGACACGGTTCGACAAGAACCCTTCGAAGTCGTTGCGCCCCCTGAACGCGTCGTCTCCGAGCCACGGCGACAGTTCGGCCCGGATCGATTCGAGCGTGTCGACATCAACCGCGTTCTCCAGCACGGCGTATCCGTCGCGCTCGAAACGGCGCAGGTCTTCCTCGACGTCTCGTCGCGTCATGGGGCCCATCGTCGCACCTCGGGGGTTCATCGCTTCGGTCGACGGGGTGGTTCCGGGAGCAGCGTTCGCACCAGCATGTCCTCGAGCCATTCGGCGTGCTGGTCGACGGTCCAGCCGCGTCCGTCGCACAGCAGCGTCGCCACGTCGGGGCTGGCGAGGACCCAGATGATCTCGGCGGCGCGGTCGACGTCGACCCGCAGCGGTCCGTGCTCGGCGATCCATCCGGCCACCCGGCGCATGTTGTCGAGGCGATACCCGTTCATCTCGGCGTGGATCGCCGCCATCTCCGGTTCGACCGCCGACGCCGTTCGCAGGATCTCGAAGACGCCGCGCACGCGTGCCGCGGTCGCCGCCATGTCGCGGGCGAACAGATGGACTTGACGATGCTGGTCGGGTTCGTCGCGCACTGCTCGCGCCTCGGGACGGTCCATCACGTTGGCGACGTCAGCACCGGGC
>DASUEW010000051.1:0-2429 GCA_036274875.1 Ilumatobacteraceae bacterium | reverse complement strand
ATCGCCGAGCACACGAACAGCCACGCGATCAACATCAAGTTGTTGAAGATCGCCGGGAACAGCCGGTTGTCGAAGATCGTGAAGATCTGCCAGTAGTTCCGGAACCCGACCGGCGACACCTCCGAGATCGGGAGCAGGTTGTCCCATTCGGCGAACGACAGCACCGCCGTCAACAGCGCTGGGATCCACACGAGCATGATGTGGAGCGTCGCCGGGATTCCGACCATCAGCGTGAGCCACAGCCGGTCACGCCGCGTGAAGGTCTGGTAGCGCCGCCGACGGATGCGCGCCGTCAGCAGCGCCGTCGACGCCGCGGTCGGCGCCGTCCCGGAGGCGGCCGACGCCGTCTCAACCGACGTCGGCTCGATCGCCATCAGTCTCGGCCCATCCGTTCGATCACTCGAACGTATACGTCTGCTTCTGCTCCTCCACAGTCGCAAGGATCCCGTCGACCGCCTGGCCGGCCAGGAAGTCGGCGAGCGCCTTACCGACGACCTGCGAGGCGAAGTCGGGTTCGGTGTCGCGATCGAGGAACTGGGCGATGGACTTCGCCGCACCGACCAGTTCCGCCGACTTCTGCTGCAGCGCGTTGTAGCCGTCGGTGTTCGCCTTCGAGTTGGCCGCGACCGAGGCCGGGTTCACCTCGAGGAAAGCGTCGATCGTGGCCGGCCCACCGAAGGCCGTGAGCAGCGCCTTGGCGGCCGCTTCGTTCTTCGGGCTGGCTGCCATCATGAACCCGTCGATCGGTGCCTCGACCGCGTCCTGGCCGTGCTCGGGGTTGATCTCCGGGAACGGGAAGAACGTGATGTCGTCGATGATGTCCTGTTCGGTATCGGCGGCGAAGTTGGTGGTGACGAACGTCCCGAGCAGGAACATCCCGACCTCCTTGTTGCCGAGCGCGGTGGCTGCCTCCTGCCAGGTGCGTCCGGCAAAGTCTGGTTGGTAGTAGTCGGTGATCTCGCTCCAGTGCGTGAAGACATCGGTCACACGGTCGTCGGTCCAGCTCTCCTTGCCACCCATCAGCGAGATGTGGAAGTCGTAGCCGTTGACGCGCAGGTTGAGCATGTCGAACATGCCCATCTGCGGCCACCCGCCGTCGTTGGCGGCCGCCAGCGGGGTGATGCCGTCGGCGACCATCTGGTCGCAGAGGGCCTTGAAGTCGTCCCACGTGGCCGGGATCTCGTACCCCTTCTCCTCGAACAGGCTCTGGCGGTAGTGCACGGCCCACGGGTAGAAGTAAAATGGGACGAAGTACTGCTTGCCGTCCAGACCGGTCGAGGCGCTCTTGAACCCCTCGCTCATGTCGGTCAGGTTGGCCCACACGTCGGAGATGTCGCCGACGACGCCCTTGGTGGCGAACGCCCTCATCCGGTAGCCGGCGAACCAGGTCATCACGTCGTCGGGTTGCTGGATGTAGGTGTTGAAGTTCTCCTGGAACGTGTTGTGGTCGACCGTGTTGATGGTGACGTCGAGGCCGGTCACGGCGACCGCCGCCGCAATCGCCGCACTGTCCTTTTCGTCGGAGTAGTTCGACCCGAACGTGACGTTGCCGAGGTCACCGCCGGGCGCGGTGGTTCCCTCGGCGGCGGGCGTCGTGGCGGCGGTGCCTTCGGGTGCTTCGGTGCCATCGGTGGTGGCGCCCGGCCCCTCCTCGGCGTCGTCGTCACCGCATGCCGCGAGCAGCGCCGCGGCCGTGGCTCCGATCACGAACTGGCGGCGTCCGAGTGCGAAACCGACCTGGGATGGGCTCGGCGAACGTTCGATCCTCATTGCTCCCCCTCTGGAGTCCGTTGGATCCCTTGCTGTTGAAAATCGTGGCTGTTGGAACCTGTGAAGGTGACTGTGAATGTCGCACGAAATCGACCACGAGTCAAGCGCCGCGATCCGATAACTCACAATATCGCACACCGCAGTAGGGAATATTCTCGCGGTCGCCCCACCCGGTCTGTTTGATTTTGTTGACTTCGCCAACCCGATCCGACATCCTTGGCGGTCGTGGCGACGACGACGAGCGGCCGGACACTGGCCAAGCAGCGCCATGCCCTGATCCTCAGCGAGATCCGCGAACATGGCGGCGCCCGGGTCGCCGAGCTGGCGAGCCTCCTCGACGTCAGTGACATGACCGTACGCCGCGACCTCGACGTGCTGGCCGACGCCGGTCTCGTCACCAAGGTCCACGGTGGCGCCACGAAACCCGACCAACACAGCGCCGAGGAGCCGGGGTTCGAGGCCAAGTCGCTCCGCAACACCGACGAGAAGTCGGCGATCGCGCGGCTCGCCGCCGGGCTCGTCACGCCCGGACTCGCGATCGGCATCACGGCGGGGACGACGACGTTCCGGCTCGCCGGCGAGCTCGAGTCGGTCCCCAACCTCACGGTGGTCACCAACAGCATCCGAGTTGCCGAGATCCTCACCCACAAACCGCGACC
>DASUEW010000050.1:0-11200 GCA_036274875.1 Ilumatobacteraceae bacterium | reverse complement strand
TCGTACATGCCGCCCGACGCCATCGCATCGAGCGAGGTGGTGACGACCGTGCTCGCCGCCTCCGAGCCCGACGACATGAACGCCCGCAGCACCAGCTCGATGTGCATCGTCGACGGGAACTTGGGCGCCTGGCCGAACCCGCCCCACTCGGCGTCGAACGAGCCGGCGATCCGCTCGAGCGCGCCGTTGACGGCGTCCATCGTGGGGATCGCAGTTGCCGGGCGGATCGTGGCCGACGTCCCGACCGCCTTGACGAGCGCGGCGGCGTTGTTGTCGAGGTCGCCGCGCCGGTTGCGCCAGACGTCGTCGATCGCGTCCATCAGCTGCAGGAAGCTGGGCTTGGGGAAGTAGGTGCCGCCGTAGAACGGCCGCCCGTCGGCGGTCATGAACACCGTCATCGGCCAGCCACCCCGGCCGGTCATCGCTTGCACGGCGTCCATGTAGACGGAGTCGACGTCGGGGCGTTCCTCGCGGTCGACCTTGATGTTGACGAACCGCGCGTTCATCACGGCCGCGACCTCGTCGTCCTCGAAGCACTCGTGGGCCATGACGTGGCACCAGTGGCAGGCGCTGTAGCCGACGGAGAGCAGGACTGGCACATCTCGCGCACGGGCCGCTTCGAACGCGTCGGGACCCCAGGCATACCAATCGACCGGATTGTCGCGGTGCTGGCGGAGGTACGGCGAGGTCTCGTCAGCGAGGCGGTTCACCCGAGCGACCCTACCGACGCTGCTCGACCGCGACTCAGCAGTCGGTCACGCGGAGAGGTCAATCGACCGCGTCCACGAGTAGCCTCTCCTAATTCGGTTGTGGGCCGACTTGGGACGGGCTGGACTACGCAGATGGGCGAGCGACGAGGACGTGAGGTGCATCTCACGGCCGGCGCACCCGTGCTGGACTCCTGCCCAGCGAGGCACGGATGACGATGCAACGCGATCGCGCCCGGACCACCCGATCGATGGTCGACCACTACCGCGTGCTCGAGCCGGGTGCTGGCGACACGTGGAACCCGCTGCACAGCGATTTCGAGCTCAGCTACCGGTTGAGCCTCTCGTACGTCCTCACCCAGTGCCTGCGGCTCTGCGACATCCCGCTCGGTGATCTACGCGTGCTCGACGTCGGGTGTGGAAACGGACGTAGTACGCGTGCCTTCCTCGACCTCGGCCTGCGTCCGGAGCAACTCGTCGGCGTCGACCTGCGACCAGGCGCCGTCGAGCTGGCCCGCCGACTGAACCCCGCCATCGACGTGCGCGTGTCAGACGTGAGCGAGATCACGGAGCCTGAAGGCTCGTTCACGTGGGTGCAGGCAACGACGGTGCATTCGTCGATCGAGGGCCACGCTTCGCGTCAGGCGCTCGTCGACGACATGACGCGGGCCCTCGCGCCGGGGGGCTACCTCTTCTACTTCGACCTCTGGCGGGCGAACAGGTTTGCCGGGTACGACGAGATCGATGTCGAGCAGCTGCACGCGGGGTTGGAGACCGTGTGGTCGTCACCGGTGCGCGCTCACCAGACCACACCCCGCCTGCGGAATCGGCTGACCATGATCCGCGATCGTGGTTCGACGCTGGCCCAGATCCGGCACGTCGCCAGGCCGCGCACGCGCTGGGCTCAGCTTCGTCATCCCTCACATCGCGCGCTCCTCGCGCGCAAGCCGCGTTGAGCGATCGTGGGGATCGCCGCCGGCTCGCGTCTCACGCGCCGACGGCGTGATAGCCGCCGTCGACGTGGACGATCTCGCCGGTGGTCATCGGGAACCAGTCCGACAGCAGAGCCACGCAGGCCTTGGCGACGGGCTCGGAATCGTTGACGTCCCAACCGAGCGGCGCACGGCCGTCCCACGTGTCCTCGAACAGCGCGAACCCAGGGATCGACTTGGCGGCCATCGTGCGCACCGGGCCCGCCGCCACGAGGTTCGAACGGATGCCGAGCGGCCCGAGCTCCTTGGCGAGATACCGTGACACGCTCTGCAGCGCCGACTTGGCGACCCCCATCCAGTTGTAGGCCGGCCAGGCGACGCGGTTGTCGAAGTCGAGCCCGACGAACGCACCGCCGGCCGACATCAGCGGCACGAACGCATCGGCGAGCGCCTTCAACGAGTAGGTCGAGATGTGCATCGCCACCGCCACGTCATCCCATGTCGCTGTCATGAACGAATCGCCGAGGCACGCTTCCGGCGCGAACCCGATCGCGTGCAGCACGCCGTCGACGTGCCCCCACTTCGTGTCGAGCGCCTCGCGGACGGCCTCGCCGTGATCCGGAACAGTGACATCGAGCTCGAACACGTCGAGCCCGTCGCCGAGCTTGCGTGCCGTCCGCCGGGTGAGGCTCAGCGCCCGGCCGGCTCCGGTGAGCACGATGTCGGCACCCTCGGCGAGCGCCAGCCGGGCGACGCCGAATGCCAGCGACGCATCGGTCATCACGCCGGTGATCACGATCTTCTTGCCGTCGAGCAGACCCATGTCGGGCGACGGTAGCCGCCCTTGGGCCGCGGGTACGGCGATGTGACAGGCTCGCGGGTCATGCGCATCGGCATCTTGGGCGGCACGGGCCCGGCGGGGCGCAGCCTGGCCGCGCGCCTGGCCAGCATCGGCTACGCGGTCGTCATCGGTTCGCGGTCGAAGTATCGGGCGATGGAGGCCCGCGACGGGCTCGTCGAGAAATGGCCGGAGCTCGCGGACTTGCTGGCGTTCGGCGACAACGACTCGGCCGCCGACAGCGACATGGTCGTCATCGCCACGCCGTGGGACTCGGCCGCCACCACCGCCCAGGAGCACAAGGATGCCCTGCGCGGCAAGGTCGTGATCAGCATGGCCAACGCCCTCGTTCGCGTCGGCCACGAGTTCCAGCCGCTCGTGCCGCCAAGGGGCAGTGTCGCCGCGCACGTGCAGGCGGCCGTGCCGCGGTGTCGTGTGGTCGCCGCGTTCCACCACCTCCCGGCCACCGAGCTCGGCAACCTCGGTGAGCCGATCGACTCCGACGTGTTGATCTGCGGCGACGACCCCGAGGCCGTTACCGAGGTGAGCCGCATCGTCGCCGAGATCCCGGGGTGCCGGCCGCTCGACGCCGGCGAGCTGTCGAACGCGACCGCCATCGAGGCGTTCACGGCCGTGTTGCTGCAGCTCAACGTTCGGTACAAGACGCGGGTCGCGCCCAAGCTGACGGGAATCAAACGCGACCCGCGTGCGGTTGGCCCCTGAGCATGCCTCTCTCGAAGCGCCTGGCCACGATGCGCCTGTACGACACGGCCCGGCGCGCGATCGTGCCGTTCGAGCCGAACGAGCACGTGCTGATGTACACGTGCGGGATCACCCCGTACGACGCCACCCACCTCGGGCACGCGGCGACGTTCATCTCCTACGACGTGTTGCAGCGCCGGCTGATCGACGCCGGTCACACCGTGAAGTGCGTCCGCAACGTCACCGACGTCGACGACCCGCTGTTCGCCAAGGCGCGCGAGCTCGGCGTGCACTACCTCGACCTCGCCGCCGGGGAAGAGGCCCGCTTCGAGCGCGACCTGCTCGCCCTGAACGCGCTCCCGGTCGCGTCGACACCACGCGCCTCCTCGGCGATCCCCGACATCCGTGGCTTCATCGGGATGGTGCTCGATCGTGGCTACGCCTACGAGGCGGGTGGTGGCGTGTACTTCGACGTGTCGAAGTTTGAGCCGTTCGGCTCGCTGAGCAACTACTCCGAGGCCGAGATGATCGACCTCGCACGGCAACGCGGTGGTCAGGTCGACGACCCCAACAAGCGCCATCCGCTCGACTTCGTGCTGTGGCTCCCGTCGGCGGCCGACGAGCCGTCGTGGGACACCATGTGGGGGCCCGGTCGCCCCGGCTGGCACATCGAGTGCAGCGCACTCGCCCTGCGCGAGCTCGGTACGACGATCGATCTCCACGGCGGCGGGACGGACTTGATCTTCCCGCACCACGAGTGCGAGCGCGCCCAGTCGGAAGCGGCGACAGGCGAGCCGTTCGTCAAGCACTGGATGCACACCGCGCTGATCGCCAAGGACGGCCAGAAGATGTCGAAGAGCCTCGGCAATCTCGTGTTCGTCGACAAGCTGCGCACCGAATGGGAGCCGATGGCCATTCGGCTCGGGCTCATCGAGCATCACTACCGCACGGAGTGGGAGTGGGACGACGAGTTGATGCCGCGCAACGCCGAACGCCTCCGTCGGTGGCGCGAAAACGCGGATGGCACCGCGAGCGATCTGCTGGCGGAGGTCCGCGAGCGCCTCGACGACGATCTCGACACGCCGGGTGCGGTGGCCGCCGTCGATGCCGCCGCGGCGGGTGGTGCGTCGACACGGGCGGCGGCCGACCTGCTCGGCGTGCAACTCGAGCCAGCTGGGTGATCCCGCGGGTGAATTGCACTGTGGCTGACCCGCCACACCAGGCGTTCACGAGAAGTTCAACCGCCACACCGCCCGGGGTCCGAAATGGTGTCCTACACTCCGCGAGATGAGCACAGGTCCCGGCGCCGGCATCGCGCAGCGCCGTATGCGCGCCATCGCAGGTCCCGTGGTCCGTCGGCTGTGGACGATCCGCCGCGAGGGATACGAGCGCCTCCCTGCCGAGGGACCGGCGATCCTGTGCCCGAACCACATCAGCTTCCTCGATTCCGCCTTCTTGATGCTGACGGTGCCGCGCAACATCAGCTTCGTCGGCAAGGCCGAGTACATGGACTCGTGGAAGACCAAGTTCTTGTTCCCCGCGATGGGCATGATCCCGATCGACCGGTCGGGCGGAGCCAAGAGCCTGGTCGCCCTCGAGGCCGCCGAGGACGTGTTGCGGCGCGGCGAGCTGTTCGGGATCTTCCCGGAGGGCACGCGCAGCCGCGATGGCTACCTCTACCGGGGCCGGACGGGTGCCGCCCGGTTGGCGATGAAGCTGGACTGCCCGATCTTCCCGGTTGGCATCGTCGGCACCGACCTGATCCAGCCCCCCGACGCCAAGTTGCCCAAGCCGTTCCGTGAGTGCACGATCAAGATCGGCCGTCCGATCACACCGGCTCGCTATCGCGACCGTCCGCCCCGCGTCGTCTACCGCTCGATGATGGACGAGGTGATGTTCGAGATCCGAGAGCTCACGGGTCAGGTGTATCGCGACGTCTACGCCGGTCAAGAGCCCGAGTCGGAACCGGCCGTGCCGGCCAGGGTGACGAACGTGGATCAACCCGACGGACACGTCGGCGACCGCGTGCTCGTCGGCATCGGCAGCTCCTGACGCCGGGCACGGGGACGTCATAACCCCGACGGGCAACCGGGAAGGCGCTCATAGACTTCGTCGCGCCATGTCGAACATCACGATCTCACTGCCGGACGGCTCGTCACGCGAGTACCCAGCTGGCTCGACTCCGCTCGACGTCGCGTCGTCGATCGGGTCGCGCCTCGCCAAGGCGGCGGTCGCCGCAACGGTCGATGGTACCGAGGCCGACCTGACGACGCCCGTTCCGGACGGTGCGACGGTCGCGATCGTGACCGACAACAGCGACGAGGGCCGCCACGTGTTGCGCCATTCGACGGCTCACGTGATGGCGCAGGCAGTCACCCAGCTCTTCCCCGGCGCCAAGTACACGATCGGACCGGCGATCGAGAACGGCTTCTACTACGACTTCGATCTCCCCGGTGGCCAGACGTTCAGCGAGGGCGACCTCGAACGCATCGAGGACCGCATGCGCAAGATCATCGCCGAGGACCAGCCGTTCGTCCGGTCCGAACTGTCGGTCGACGAGGCGCTGGCGATCTTCGCCGACCAGCCCTACAAGCGCGAGATCATCGAACGCGTCAGCGCCGTCGCGGCCAGCGACCGGGATGTAGGCAAGCTCGATTCGGTCGACGAGGATTTACGAGAGGTCGGTCCTGGCGGGTCGATCAGCGTGTACCGCAACAGCGACTCCTTCGTCGACCTCTGCCGCGGCCCGCACGTTCCGACCACCGGCCGCCTCGGCCACTTCAAGTTGCAGAAGGTGGCCGGTGCGTACTGGCGCGGCGACGAGAAGGGCCCGATGCTCCAACGCATCTACGGCACTGCGTGGGAGTCGAAGGCGGCGCTCGAGGCTCACCTCCACCAACTCGTCGAAGCCGAGAAGCGCGACCACCGCAAGCTGGCGGCCGAGCTCGACCTCGTCAGCTTCCCCTCCGAGATCGGCGGCGGGCTCGCCGTGTGGCACCCGAAGGGTGCCATCGTGCGCAAGTTGATGGAGGACTACGCCCGCGCCCGTCACGAGCGGGGCGGCTACAGCTTCGTGCACACGCCGCACCTCGCCAACGGGAAGCTGTTCGAGAAGAGCGGTCATCTCCAGTGGTACGCCGAGGGGATGTACCCGCCGATGGAGATGGACAACGGCACGTACTACATGAAGCCGATGAACTGCCCGATGCACTGCGTGATCTTCCACGAGCGCCAGCGCAGCTATCGCGAGTTGCCGCTGCGCCTGTTCGAGCTCGGCACCGTGTACCGCTACGAGCGAGCCGGCACGTTGCACGGCCTGATGCGAATCCGGGGGTTCACCCAGGACGACAGTCACATCTATTGCACGCGCGAGCAGATGCCCGACGAGATCACCTCGCTGCTCGACTTCGTCATCTCCGTGTTGCGGGCGTTCGGCTTCGAGGAGTTCACGTTCAACCTGTCGACCAAAGACCCCAAGAAGTACGTCGGACCCGACGACCTCTGGGAGGAGTCCACGGAGGCGTTGCGGACGGCGCTCGACCGGCACGGCCTGACCTACGCGGAGAAGAAGGGTGACGCCGCGTTCTACGGGCCGAAGATCGACATCGATGTCCGCGACGCGATCGGACGCTCGTGGCAGCTGTCGACGATCCAGCTCGACTTCAACCATCCCGAGCGGTTCGACCTGGAATACGTGGGCGCCGACAACGCCCGCCACCGGCCGATCATGCTGCACCGGGCTCTGTTCGGCTCGATCGAGCGGTTCTTCGGCGTGCTCATCGAGCACTATGCGGGGGCGTTCCCGACATGGCTCGCTCCAGTTCAGGTGCGGGTCTTGCCGGTCGCGACTGCACACGAGGAATACGCCGCGCACGTGGTCGATCGCCTGCGGGCGGTGGACGCACGCGTCGACGTCGTCAACGCCGACGACCAGCTCGGCAAGCGCGTCCGGAACGCCAAGCTCGAGAAGATCCCGTACGTGCTCGTCGTCGGCGACGACGACCTCGCCCACAACACGGTCGGCGTGAACGTCCGCGGCGGCGACAAGCCCGAGCGCGGTGTCGCGGTCGACGAGTTCATCCGGCGGTTCACCGACGAGCTCGCAGCCGCCCCCCACGCCACCGTCGGAGGGTGACCGCAGGTGCTCGAGCGGCTGTGGAACGGCTGGCGGTCCGCGTACGTGCAGGGCCTCGAGGCGGATCGGGTGCAGTTCGGTGACGGCAGTGTGTTCACCCGGATCCTCACCTCCGGTCTCGACGACGCCGAGACCAACATCGTCCACCGCGGCACGTTGTGCTTCGCGATCCTCAACGCCTTTCCGTACGCGACGGGCCACGTGCTGGTGCTCCCGTATCGGGAGGTCGCTGACCTCGAGGATCTCGAACCCGACGAGACGGTCGAGCTGTGGAGCACGGTCACGGACGCGGTGGTCGCGATCAAGCGCGCCTACTCACCGGAGGGCCTGAACATCGGCTGCAACCTCGGCAAGCCCGCCGGCGGGTCGATCAGTGAGCACCTCCACGTCCACGTCGTGCCGCGGTGGACGGGTGATTCCAACTTCATGACCGCGATCGCGAACACCCGCACCCTGCCGGAGACGCTCGCCGACACCGCGGCGCGACTGCGCGAGGCATGGCCGGAGCACTGAGCCCTCGTAGGCTGGAACGTGAAATGGCCCCCGACGACGAGCAGCCCGCTGGCGCGAGTGACGAACGTCACGAACGGCACGACGATGAGCGCGATGTCCTCCCGGACGACCTCGATGCTTCGGGTTTCGTCGGTCCATATCAGTTCCCCGACAACAGCCGGCGCCGCATCCCTGGCGCCATCTATCTCGTCCTCGCCGCGGTCTGTCTGATCGCCTATCTACTCGCCGACGATTCATCCGTCGTGAACGAGGGGTTCGTGTGGGTCGCGATCCTGCTGGCGGCCGTCGGGATCGTCAGCGTCACGTCGGGGTGGCGGATGCGCGTCGACGAGAAGGACGCACTCGTGAAGGCCCAGCGGGCGGTCGACTTCCCGGTCGGACACGCGTCGGCTCAACAGGTGTGGCACGGGGTTCGCAGCCGGCCGACGTGGCGTGTCCTGTGCTACTCGACCGAGGATCCGCCGCGCCAACGCGGACTCGTACTGGTTGACGCCGTGGACGGCCGGGTGCTCGAACATCTCGTCGAGGCCAACCCCGAGCAGTGGGCGCCGGACGGCGCACCATCCGAGAACTCCGCGTCGGAGTAAAATTCTCAGCACATGTTCGATGGCAAGTTCCGCACCCCAGTCGACAAGGCTGTCAAACCGCTCGGCGAGTGGCTGCGGCGAACTGGCCTGACACCCGACCACCTCACGATCGTCGGATTGGTCGTAGGTGCCGGCGCGGCGTTCGCGATCGGCGCCGGCGAACTTCGCATCGGCCTCGTGCTCGTGATCCTCGCCGCCCTGCCCGACCTGCTCGACGGAGCGCTCGCCAGAGCCTCGGGCGCCGCCAGCCAGCGCGGCGCCTTCTTCGACTCGACCGTCGACCGGCTCACCGACGCGCTGTTGCTCGGTGGCATCGCATGGCACCTCGCGTCCACCGAGTCGGCGCACATGTCGATCCTGCCGTTCGCCGTGATGGCGGTGTCGTCATTGATCTCATATCAGCGAGCGAAGGCCGAATCGCTCGGGCTCGAAGCCAAGGGCGGATTGATGGAGCGAGCCGAGCGCATCGTCCTGATCTGCCTCGGGCTGCTGTTCGACGTGCTGTTGATCCCGATCCTGTGGGTGATGCTGGCACTCACGTGCGTCACCGCGGTGCAGCGGTTCGTGAAGGTGTGGCGCCAGGCGGCCGTTGCCCCGGTCACGCTGGCACGTATCGAACTGCGCCGATCGCGCCGTCAGAGCCGACGCGTCGCGCGACTCGACCGGCGCCACACGCGGGTCCCGCGCCGACGTAGCTGATCCGAGCCGATCCGTCAGATGCCCGAACCACCAAAGCGCGGCCGGAACATGTCCGACGTATTGACGATGGGTGGATTCCGTCTCGGCGCGCTCGCCGCCCGTGCGCTGCCCGGCCTGGCAGCAGCCGCGCTCGCGACGCCGATCGGCTTCGGCGCGAGCACGACGAACCGCGAGGGCCGGGCGATGGTCGAACGCCACCTACGCCGTGCCAACCCGACTCTCGAAGGCCTGGCGCTGCGCCGCGCCGTGCAGGAGGCGTTCGATTCATATGCGAGGTACTGGATCGAGAGCTTCCGCTTGCCGAGCCTTCACAAGCAGGTCGTCGAGGCGGGCCTCAAGGTGTCCGGGTACGAGTACGTCGCCGAAGGCCTCGACAGGGGCAATGGCGTGATCCTCGCCCTCCCACATCTCGGCGGATGGGAGTGGGCTGGCCGTTGGCTCACGCTCCGAGGCGTCAAGATCACCGTCGTCGTCGAACAACTCGATCCACCCGAGCTCTTCGACTGGTTCGTCAAGCTCCGCAGCCAGCTCGGCATGACGGTGGTGGCGCTCGGATCCGACGCAGGCAAGGCCGTGCTCGGCGCGCTGAAACGCAACGAGGTGGTGTGCCTGCTCTCCGACCGCGACATCGACGGTCGGGGAGTCGAGGTCGAGTTCTTCGGTGAGCGCACGACGCTGCCTGGCGGCCCGGCCACGCTCGGCATCCGCACGGGAGCACCGATCCTGCCGACCGCGGTCTACTTCACGCCCAGGTACAACGGCCACTTCGGTCTCGTCCGGCCACCGCTCGACACGACTCGCTCGGGATCGTTGCGCGACGACGTCACGCGGGTCACCCAGCAACTCGCCAGGGAGCTCGAGCTGCTGATCACCAGAGCCCCCCAGCAATGGCATCTCTTCCAGCCAAACTGGCCGAGCGACCCCGGTTACCGCGGAAAATCCAGCTAGACCCGCGATTTTCGCGTTCGGCTGCGACCCTGTGGGCGAGTGCGGAACGTAGTCAGCCAACCGCTCGCGGGGAGAGTGTTTGAGTCCGGTTGCGGCAGGGAACGGCATCGGTGGCGGCGGTCGGCCGAGTCTGCCCTCGGGCCCCCTCGGCAGGCCGACCGCCCACCCGCGCCACGGGGACCCCGGACGCGCAACCGCCCGCCCTTCTGTCACGAGGGCGGGCGGTTGTCGGAGCGGGAACGGTCAGTTGGGCGTTGCCTGGGAGACCCGCACCGCGAGCTCCGTGCGCGAGCGCAAGTTGAGCTTGCGGTAGACGTTCTGGAGGTGGTAGTCGACGGTCTTGACGCTGACGAACAGGTCCGCGGCAACCTCGCGATTGGTCGCGCCCTTGGCCACGGCGAGCGCGACGCGCAACTCACCGGGAGTGAGCAGCTCGGCCAGCCCGACCATCGAGCGGGTTGCCATCGGTTCGCCGAGCAACGCGCGGGTCCGCTCCGCGAATGCGGTTGCGCCGGAGTCGGTCGAGTCGCTCGGCCTGCCTGCCAACATGACGAGGGTGCGCAGTGTCGGAGGCATCGCCGTCGATGCGGGCGGCAGTGTGCTGTTCGTCGACAGCAACCGGGTGCTGCGCATCGTCGGCCCGCTTCCGTGACGAACGGTTGAACCTCGCGCGCGGGCTCCAGGGGATCGTGCGACGGTGTCAGCACCGTCTCCCGGGCCGCGACGGCGAATTCGGTTGTCGATTGTCTCGATCGGGTGGCGATCCGTCGACGTTCGTTCCTCGCCTGACGTGCCGGCCGGACAACGAAGTGCTACGGTGATGGTCCGCTGACATGGTGGGCATGGCCGCTCCATCGGACGTCAGCGGGCCGGTTGGAGCGGGGGCAATGGTGCCGAGGTCGTCGTCCGGGCACGGAGGACGGACCGACGCCTTTCGCCAACGAATCGACCGCAGACGGACGGCGCGGCCTGGGAGAAGACGGGAATCTCGAGATGGAGCCGCCGGACGATGACGTCGGGCCGTGTATCAGCGACGGGAGTTCGCGCTCTCATGGTGAGGCGCTGCGCTTGACGATTCCGAGATCTGACCGGGTCGGGCCGCGCAGGAGGCCAAGTTGATCCCGGATCGCGCCGTTGAA
>DASUEW010000049.1:0-4072 GCA_036274875.1 Ilumatobacteraceae bacterium | reverse complement strand
CGATCGTCGACGGCGTGCGCGCCGGGCTTCCGTTCCCGATCGGTACGACGCCCGCCGATGCGGTGCCGCTGCGGCGGCTGGAGGCCTGGCACGCCGCCGCACCGACGCTCGACTCGAACGACCCGCGACTCGTCACCGCGTTCGACCAGGCGCTCGCCGACCTCGCCGCGCTGCGAATCGTCGACCGCGCCCACCCCGACCGCGTCGTCGTCGCCGCCGGCGCGCCGTGGTTCATGACGCTCTTCGGCCGCGACTCGTTGCTGACGTCGTGGATGACCCTGCCGTTCGACACGTCTCTCGCCCGCGGCGTGCTCCGCTCACTCGCTGAGCTGCAAGGACACGTCGACGTGCCGGCGTCCGAGGAACAACCCGGCAAGATCCTTCACGAGCTGCGGCGTCGCGGCGGCGGCGGGCCGTTCGCCGAACGCAGCCGGTACTACGGCACGGTCGACGCGACGCCGCTGTTCGTCGCCCTCGCCGCCGAGGCCTGGCGATGGGGCGCCCTCGACCCGACCGATCTTGCCGAGCTGGCCCCAGCGATCGGGGCGGCGCTCGGCTGGGTGATCGATCGTGGTGACTCCGACGGCGACGGCTTCGTCGACTACCGCCGCAACGACAGCACCGGTCTCTCGAACCAGGGATGGAAGGACAGCTGGGACGGTGTCACGTTCGCCGACGGTTCGTTGCCGGAGCCACCGATCGGGCTGGTCGAGGTCCAGGGCTACGTGTACGCCGCATTGCTCGGGGCGGCCGAGCTCACCGACGTTGCGCCGTTGGGACACGACTCGGTCGAGCTCCGCCGACGCGCGGCGGTGCTGCGGGAACACTTCAACGACGTGATGTGGGGGGATCGGCGCGGCTGGTTCGTGCTTGGCGTCGACGGTGCCGGACGTCCGATCGACGCGCTGACGACCAACCCCGGTCACGCGTTGTGGAGTGGGATCGCCGACGCCGAGTTGGCCGACCACTACCTCGATCGCCTGTGCGAACCCGCGCTGTGGTCGGGCTGGGGACTGCGCACCCTCGGCGCGTCGATGGGCGCCTACGACCCTCTCAGCTACCACAACGGCTCGGTGTGGCCCCACGACACCGCGATCTGCGCGGCCGGTGCGGCGCGGTACGGCCGCTGGGACGTCGTCGACACGATCGTCGAGGGAGCGCTGGACGCCGCGACCCACTTCGGGGGGCGACCACCAGAGCTGTTCGCCGGGATCTCACGCGACGACGTGCCCGTGCCGGTCGCGTACCCGGCGTCGTGCTCCCCACAGGCCTGGTCGTCGGCGTCGGTGTTGCTGCTCGTGCGGACGATGCTCGGGCTCGAACCGACTCCGACCGGCGTCGAGCTCCGCCGCAGCGAGTTCGCAACGTTGCCGACCGTCAGCGTGTCGGGGCTGCACTCACGGTGTGGCCGTTTCGACGTCGTCGTGGCCGACGGCGAGGCTTCGGTCGTGACGAGCTCCGGCTGACCGGACGCGGCGGCTAGCTCGCATTTCTCAGCAGGCGCAGCACCCGTCGCTCGACATCGGTGATGCCAGCCGGTTTGGATCCGACGGGGCGTCGCCATTGCGGCACCAGGGTGGCATCGAGGTACGAGGCGATGACGGCTGGATGGATGTAGCTGGCGCGGCACACCGCCCGGGTGTTGCCGAGCTCGCCGGCGACCTGGTCGATCACCTCGTTCACGACCCGCGCCGTCGGGTCTACGTCGTCGCCGGCCGACTGGACGAAGCCCTCGGCGGCGAGAACCGTCGCGTTCCACGTGCGGAACGCTTTGGCGGACATCGAGACGTTCCCGTGTTCGGCGAGGTAGGCGTTGACATCGTTCGAGCTGATGCCCCGCGGTTGGCCGTCCGCCATCCGGTACTGGAACAGCTGTTGGCCCGGGAGGTTCTGACATCGGCGGACGAGGCGCGCCAGCCGTGCGCTGTCGACCGTGACGTCGAACTCGTGGGCCGATTTGCCCCGGAACGACAGGTTGATGGTCGTACCGCGCACCACGGCATGACGGTCGCGCAGCGTCGTCAGTCCGAACGACCGGTTGTCGCGTGCGTACTCGACGTTGCCCACGCGCAGACCGGTCAGATCGAGCAGTCTGACCACCACCGCCACCACATGGTCGTGATCGAGGGCCTTGGATCGGAGATCGCGAGCGACGCGCCGCCGCAGCCGCCCGAGACCGGAACCGAACGACACCAGATCGGCGAACTTGTCCTGCGACCTCGACGCCGTGAAGTCGGCGTGGTAGCGGTACTGCTTGCGGCCCCTCGCATCGCGGCCGGTTGCCTGGAGGTGGCTCGCCGCGTCCGCCGCGATCCACACATCGGTCCAGGCGGGTGGCACCGCGAGCGCCCTGATCCGATCGAGGTCCTTGCGCGAGGGAGGGCGTCCCGTCCTCTCGTTGACGTACGTGAACCGGCTCCGGCCGCGGCGTCGGATCCCCGGCTCGACGTCGGAGCCAAAACGCAGCGATCGCTTCATCGAGTCTCAGTTCCTCTGTTGATGTGGCAGCGACTACCCGGAATCCGGTCGTCATAGACATGCGGTACGGAACATGCGGTATGGACATGCAATATGGACGGTCGTGTCGGGTCCGGCATGATTGGGTACGTCATGGGCATGGCACGTCCTGTGTGGAGCGGTTCGATCAACTTCGGCCTCGTGAACGTCCCGGTGAAGTCGTACACGGCCGTGCACGACCACGATGTCCACTTCAACCAGTTGGAGAAGGGCTCTGGCTCACGGATCAGGAACCGCAAGGTCGCCGAGAAGTCGGGCAAGGCAGTCGACCCCGACGACATCGCGATGGGCTTCGAGATCAGCAAGGGCCGCTACGTCACGTTCGACAAGAAGGAGCTCGAGGAGTTACGGCCGGCCTCGACCCGCATGATCGAGGTCACCGACTTCGTCGCCCTCGACGACATCGACCCGATCTACTACGAGCGCACCTACTGGCTCGCTCCCGACGGCGACGCCGCCAAGAAGGCCTACGCCCTGCTCCTGGCCGCGATGGAAGACAGCGGGCGGGTCGCGATCGGGACCGTCGTGATGCGCAACAAGCAGTACCTCACCGCCGTCCGCCCGCTCGACGGCGCCCTCGCGATGTCGACGATGCGGTTCGCCGACGAGGTCGTGCCCCGCGCCGATGTCGACGGCCTCCCGAACCGACGCGCGAAGCCCGAACCCAAGGCGCTGCGCATGGCGACGCAGCTCGTCGAATCGTTGGCCTCCGACTGGGACCCTGCCCGCTACCGCGACACGTACGTCGAGGAGTTGCGCAAGCGCATCAAGGCGCGGGACAAGGGCAAGCAGATCGTCGAGAAGGATGAGCCGGCCCCGGAGGGCAAGGTGCTCGACCTGATGGCGGCGCTCGAACGCAGCGTCGAAGCGGCCAAGGGACGCAAGACGGCCCAGAAGTCGAGCGCCAAGGCGCCCGCCAGGAAGCGGACCAGCAAGGCGCGCAAGAGCGCCTAGGTGTCGCGTTCCATGGCGACAGCGAAGAAGGCGGCGACGAAGAAGGCGCCGGCGAAGCGATCACCCGCGAAGAAGCCGACAGCGAAGAAGTCGACGGCGAAGCGATCACCCGCGAAGAAGGCGACGGCTCGGCTTGCCACGTATCGCGCCAAGCGCGACTTCACGGTCACATCCGAACCGGCCGGATCGGCCGCGCCGGCGGCCGGCGGCCACCGGTTCGTGGTGCAGCGGCACCGTGCGCGACGCCTCCACTACGACCTGAGGCTGGAGGCCGACGGCGTGTTGATGAGCTGGGCGGTCCCCAAGGGTCCGACGCTCGATCCCGACGTGAAGCGCATGGCGGTCCATGTCGAGGACCACCCGCTCGAGTACTTCGACTTCGAGGGCGTCATCCCAGCCGGCGAGTACGGCGGCGGTGACGTCATCGTGTGGGATTGGGGTACATGGGAGCCACCGGACGGTGAGGATCCGGTGGCCGCCGTCGAGGCGGGCAACCTGCACTTCGACCTCCACGGCGAGAAGCTCAAGGGTCGGTTCGTGCTGGTGCGCCCCGGCCGCGGCGACGGCAAGGAGCCATGGCTGCTGCTCCACAAGCACGACG
>DASUEW010000048.1:0-3204 GCA_036274875.1 Ilumatobacteraceae bacterium | reverse complement strand
CAACTTCAACGCGCCCGGACAGGTCGTGATCGCCGGCTCACAGGTTGGAGTCGATGCCGCTTCCGATCTCGCCCACGAGCTCGGCGCCAAGCGGGTGATGTCGCTGCACGTCGCAGGCGCCTTCCACACGCCGTACATGGCGCCCGCTCGCGAACGCCTGCGCGAGGCCATCGCCAAGACCGACGTGCGCGACACCGAGATCCCGATCGTCTCGAACGTCGACGCCCTCGCCCACGATCAGGGCGACGAGTGGTCGTCGCTCCTCTCGGCACAGCTGTCGAACCCGGTCCGGTGGAAGTACTGCCTGCTCGAGCTCTCCGATCTCGGTGTGACCGACTTCGCCGAGCTCGGTCCCGGTCGTGTGCTCACTGGCATGGCCAAGCGCTCGGTCGAGGGCAGCAGGACGATCTCGGTGTCGACACCCGAGGATCTCGACAAGCTGCTCGAATGGGTCGGGGCGTCGGCACCCACCCTCGGCGCATTCGCCCAGGGTGAGCACCTGTTCGCCGTCGAGCGCCTCGTGGTCAGCCCAGCAGCCGGGATCTTCACGCCGATCGGCCTCGGCGACGGAGAGAAGATCGAAGTCGGTACCGTGTTGGGTCACGTCGGCGACCACGAGGTCCGGTCGCCATTTGGCGGTGTGCTCCAGAGCTACATCGCTGTCGACACTGAACGCGTCATGCCGCGTCAACCGATCGCTTGGTTGCGAACGAGCTGATCGGTACGAGAGCAGAGGGGAACGAAACATGCCAGCGATCCGACCAGGGGCGAGAGGCGGCGTGATCTCGGGGTGGGGTACCGCGCTCCCCGACAAGGTGATCACCAACGACGAGCTCGCCGAGACGATGGATACGAGCGACGAGTGGATCGTCTCCCGCACCGGCATCCGCGAGCGCCGGATCGGCGGCACCACCGTCGGCCTGTCGATCGAATCAGGACGGGCGGCGCTCGAGATGTCCGGGCTCGACCCGTCCGAGATCGACGCCGTCATCCTCGCCACCACGACGCCCGACCGCCAATGGGGCAACGCCGCGTTGGTGCAACACGAGCTCGGCCTGCGTTGTGGCGCCTTCGACATCAACGCCGCGTGCTCGGGATTCGTGTACGGGCTGGTCAACGCGCATGGGCTGATCGCGATGGGGGCCGACAAGGTCCTCGTGATCGGCACCGACACCCTGTCGCGCATCACCGACTGGGACGACCGCGCCACCGCTCCCCTGTTCGCCGACGGCTCGGGCGCCGTCGTGATCGAGTCGGTACCGCGTGGTGGCCAGCTGCTCGGCTGGGATCTCGACGCCGACGGCTCGCTCGGTCCGCTGTTGTGGGCCGATGTCGGCGGCTTCATCCACATGGAGGGCAAGGAGGTCTTCCGCCGCGCCGTTCGGATCATGGTCGACTCGGCGACCAAATCGATGGAGCACGCCGGCGTCACCGCCGACGAGATCGCCTTGATGGTGCCCCACCAGGCCAACATCCGCATCATCCAGGCCGCGTGCGATCGGCTCGGCATCGAGATCGAACGGGCCGCGGTCGTGATCGATCGCACCGGCAACACATCGTCGGCGTCGATCCCGCTGGCCCTCGCCGATGCCCTCGAAACCGGACGGGTGTCGAACGGCGATCTGGTCCTGCTGGTCGGGTTCGGCGGCGGGATGACGGCGGCCAGCGCGATCCTGAAGTGGGGTGGGGACGCCGAGTGAGCCGGGTCGTGCTCGTCACGGGCGGCTCGCGAGGTATCGGGCTGGCCTGTGCCGAGCGATTCAAGGCGCTCGGCGACAGGGTCGCCGTGACCTACAACTCGTCGCCGGCCCCCGACGGGCTCTACGGCGTCAAGTGCGACGTGACCTCCGTCGACGACGTCGAAGCGGCGTTCGCGGCTGTCGAGACCGAGCTCGGCGGGACGGTCGAGGTGCTCGTCTCCAACGCCGGCATCACTCGCGACGGGCTTCTGTTGCGCATGAGCGAGTCCGACTTCTCCGACGTCGTCGATGCCAACCTCACGGGCGCCTACCGGGTGGCCAAACGCGCGGCCCACGGCATGCTCCGCGCCCGCAAGGGCCGGATGATCTTCGTGTCGTCGGTCGTCGGTCTGCTCGGCTCGGCTGGCCAGGCGAACTACGCGGCCTCCAAGGCCGGCCTCGTCGGGCTGGCCCGGTCGATCGCCCGCGAGCTCGGCTCGCGCGGCATCACTGCCAACGTCGTCGCCCCGGGACCAGTCGCCACCGACATGACCGCCGCGCTCGGCGACAAACGGCTCGCCGAACTGACCGCAGCCGTGCCACTGGGGCGTGTCGCCGATCCAGACGAGATCGCCGGGGTCGTGCAGTTCCTCGCCTCTGCCGACGCCGCCTACATCACCGGTGCCGTCATCCCGGCCGACGGCGGCCTGGGCATGGGACATTGACCGCTAACCGCTCGTATCCTGGGCTGTGCGAGACTTTTCGCACCCACCCGAACTGCCAACCGCCAACTTCCAACCGCCCAACGAGGAGATCCCCGTGGATCAAGCACTGTTTGCCCGCTTCCGCAAATGCGCCGTCGAGGTGCTCTCGGTCCCCGAGGACCAAGTCGTTCCCGACGCCAAGTTCGGCGACGACCTCGACGCCGACAGCCTCGACCTCGTCGAGCTCGTGATGGCGCTGGAGGAGGAGTTCGACGTGTCCGTGCCGGAAGAGGAACTCGAGGGAATCGAGACGGTCGGCCAGGCGTACGAGCTGGTCGCCGGAAAGCTCTGATGGAGGGCCGCGGCCGGCGAATCGCCGTCACCGGTCTGGGTGTCGTCGCCCCATGCGGGATCGGCAAGGACGCGTTCTGGTCCGGTTTGCTCGGCCCGGGTCTCAGCGGGGGTACCCGCAAGACGACCATCGACGACTGGGACGCGACGCCGTATTACGGCTCACCGAAGGACGCCCGCCGCGCCGATCGGGTCGAGCAGTACGCGATGGCCGCGGCCATCGAGGCGATGGAGCAGGCGGGCCGGCCATCAGCTGATGCCTCTCGAATTGGCACGATCTTCGGAACGGGGGTCGGCGGCATCCAGACGCTGGAGGAACAGATCGCGATTCGTCTCGAGAAGGGCGAACGCCGGGTCTCTCCGTTCCTCGTGCCGATGATGATGGCGAACGCCGCGGGTGCCTCGATCTCGATGCGCTTCGGCTTCAATGGTCCGAACGAGACGATCTGCACGGCGTGTGCCGCCGGGAC
>DASUEW010000047.1:0-2281 GCA_036274875.1 Ilumatobacteraceae bacterium | reverse complement strand
ACGAGCACCTTCGTGCCACCCTCGACGCCCCGACGCGCCACCGTGATCGGTCGGTCCTCGACCGAGCGTCCGATCACGACCTCCTTGTCGAACGCCAGTTCGTCGAAGGTCTCCAGGCCGGCGAACTCGAGGTCGGCGGCGATCCCCGGAACCGTCGTGGTCGTGTCGGGGGCGCGCTCGAACGTCGGCGGTGGCTGTACGGGATCGACGGCGAGGGGCGAGAGCGTCACGGCCGTCTCGGGCTCGTTCTCGGCGCAGCCCGCCAGCATCAACGCCACGACCACACCCGTCGCGGCGACGACGATCCGGATCCCCACCGCGTCAGGATCGCGCATGGCCGCGCTGTCGGGGCGTCATCGCTCGCGGCGGGCGTGAGCGTCGAGCAGCAGGGCCACCGCTCCTGTGATCCGCCGCGCCGTCGGAAGATGGAGGTACTCGTTCGGTCCGTGGGCGTTGCCGTCGGGCCCGATCACGCCGGTGACCACGAACTGGGCGTCGGGGAAGCGCTCACCGAGCATCCCCATGAACGGGATCGTTCCACCCTCACCGAACGTGCGCGACGGCTCGCCGAACGTCGCTGACGACGCCGTGTCGAGCGCATCGACGAGCCATGGCGCGAACTCGGGCGCGTTCCAACCGGGAGCCTGCTCCATGCCGGTGAACGTGACGCGTGCGCCGTACGGAGGATCGGTGACGAGCGCGGCACGCATCGCCTCGACGGCGCCGACCGGGTCGCACGTCGGCGGCAGTCGCATCGAGAGCTTGAACGTGGTCCCGGGCCGCAGGACGTTGCCAGCCCGGCCGACGGGCGGCAGGCCGTCGGCACCGACGACGCTCAGCGCCGGTCGCCACGTTCGGGACAACAGCTGCTCGACCGCGTCGTCGGTGGTGGGCCCCGCATCGGCGACGAACGGATACCGATCGGCGATCCGGCCGATCGCCGCCGCCGTCGCCTGCGCCTCACGCACACGGTCGGCGGGGATCTCGACCGTCAACTCGGGCAGCAGGACCTGGCCGGTCAACTCGTCCTCGATCCGCGAGAGCAGCGACCGGCCGATGCGGAAGCTCGACGGGATCATCCCCGAGACGTCGCCGGAGTGGAGGCCCTCGGTGACGATGTCGACCGTCAGCACTCCTCCCGCGAGACCGCGCAGCGAGGTCGTGACCCACATCCGGTCGTAGTCGATGCAGCCCGAGTCGAGGCACACGACCAGGCTCGGCCGGCCGATGCGTTCGGCGAGGGCTTCGACGTAGGCCGGCAGGTCGAGCGACCCGGATTCCTCGCTGGCCTCGATCAGCACGACGCAGCGCGTGGTCGCCCCGCCGGCCGCGTGCACGGCCTCGATGGCCGTGAGGCTGGCGAACGCGGCGTAGCCGTCGTCGGCACTGCCGCGCCCGTACAGCCGGTCGCCCTCGAGCACCGGCGTCCACGGCCCGAGGCCCTCGCGCCAACCCGTCATCTCCGGCTGCTTGTCGAGGTGCCCGTACAGCACCACGGTGTCGTCGGCCGCGCCGCCTCCCGTCGCCGGGACCTCGATGACGATGAGCGGCGTCCGGCCCGGGAGCTGGTGCACGTCGACCGTGAGACCAGGGATGGGTCGGCTCCGGCACCACCCGGCGATCAGATCGACGGCCCGCTGCATGTGGCCGTTCGACTCCCACTCGGGATCGAAAACCGGTGAGACGTTGGGAATCGCGACGTATTCGTGCAGTACCGGGACGATGTCGTCCCAGACCCGGCTGGCGTGATCCACAGCGATGTCGATGGTGGCGGTCACACCGCCACGGTATCCAGCGTCTGGCAACGATCGCGTGCGAACCTGGTCGGATGCGGGCGCGCATTGCCCCATGGCTCGCGGCCGCGCTCGTGGCTGCCTGTGCGACCGTCGACGTGGCGGCCGTTCGGCGGGGTGCGTCGGAGCCTGCCACGCCACTCGTCGCAACGGCCCCACCATCGCTCGTCATCGCGTCCACGACACCGACGACGACCCCCGCGACGTCGCCGACCACGACGCCGCCCACGACGTCATCAACAACTCTCATCACGGCCGCCCCGCCACGGCACATCACGATGGCGTTCACGGGTGACATGGCGGTCGGCTCTGATCGACCCGTTCCGCATCGTCGCCGACGCGGTCGAGGCCCGAAGACTCGGCGCCGAAATCGTGGTCGTCAGCCTCCATTGGGGCGTCGAGGGCATGACGGAACCGTCGGAGTGGCAACGCCGGGTCGCCGAGGGGATCACGGCGAGCGACGCGATCGACCTGATCGTCGGACACCA
>DASUEW010000046.1:0-7517 GCA_036274875.1 Ilumatobacteraceae bacterium | reverse complement strand
GATGACGGTCGAGGAGTACGAGTTGCTCCGCGACGCCGGCGATCGCTGACGTCCGAACCTTCGAGGTGGCAGGTCCGGGCGGTTACCCGAGCACGTTGCCGACGGCGTGGATCACGACGCCCGCCAGCCCGCCCACGATGGTGCCGTTGATGCGGATGAACTGCAGGTCGCGCCCGACCTGCAGCTCCATCTTGCGCGACGTGGTGTTGCCGTCCCACCGCTCGACGGTTCCGGCGATCATGTCGCTGACCTCGTTGCGGTAGTGGTCGATCACGTAGCCGACGCTGCGCATCGCCCAGTCGTCGACCTTGCGCTGCAGCTCCTCGTCGACCGCCAGCCGCTCGCCGAGGCCGCGCAGGCTCGACGTCATGCGGAGGCGGAGCTCGCTGCTCTCGTCGCCGGCGGCGGTGATCATCGCCCGCTTCGCCTCGCCCCACAGCGACGCCAGCCACTCCCGGACGTCGGGGTGGGCGAGCAGCTCGTCCTTCAGCTCCTCACCCTTGGCGAGCAGAACGGGATCGCGCCCGAGGCGGGTGGCGAAGACGCGGAGGCGGGCATCGATCGTGTGCCGCACCTCGTGGTCGGGGTCGGCGCCGACGTCGCCGATGAAGCTGTGGACCGCCGAGTAGATCTTCTCGAAGATCCGGTTGTCGATCGACTCCGGGATCCACCACGGCGACTCCGTCTCGAGCCGCTGGCGGAAGGTGATCCGGTTGTCCTCCATGAACCCGCCGAGCCCGACGAGCACGGCGTCGAGCAGTCGCTGGTGGTGGCCGCCTTCCATGGCGAGCTCGATCGCCCGTCCGAACATCGGTGCCGCGGGAGTGGCGCGGACCCGTGACTCGATGACGCGCTCGAGCCCGGCCTGCACCTCGGCGTCGTCGAGCACCTCGAGCGTCCCGCGCAACGCGTCGGCGAGGCCGTCGGCGGCACGCCGGGCGTTCTCGGGTTGCGCCAGCCACACGCCGAGGCGCCGCCCGACGGCCGCATCGGCGAGTCGCTCACCGAGCACGTCGTGGGTGAGGAAGTTGCCCTCGACGAACTCGCCGAGGCTGCGCCCGATCTGGTCCTTGCGCCGGGGGATGATCGCCGTGTGGGGGATCGGGATGCCGAGCGGGTGCCGGAACAGCGCCGTCACGGCGAACCAGTCGGCCAGTGCGCCCACCATCGCCGCCTCGGCGGCGGCGCGCACGTAGCTGGTCCATGTGGCGCCGCTGTCGTCGGTGCGGGCGACGACGTACACGACGGCCGCGGCGACGAGCATCCCGGTCGCGACGACCTTCATCCGCCGGAGTCCGGCTGCCCGATCGGCGTCGGTAAGCGCGACTGTCATCAGCCCACACTCGCACGTCGAGCAGTGGCGGCGAGGGAAGCGCGGCGAGAGGCGCATGGAGGCGGCCGACGCGGGCGAGTAGCCCGCCATCAAGCACGTCGCACCTGTGACAATCTTCGAGCATGACGCAGCTGACCGAGATCGCTCGCGGCCTCGAGTTCCCGGAAGGTCCGATCGCGATGCCAGACGGGACGGTGGTGCTGGTCGAGTTGAAGGCCGCGCGCCTCACGCGGGTCCATCCGAACGGCACCACCACAACGGTGGCCGAGATCGCGGGAGGTCCCAACGGCGCTGCCGTCGGGCCCGACGGTGCGATCTACGTGTGCAACAACGGCGGTGCGGCAACCTGGGTCGAGGTCGACGGCAAGGTGATCCCCGGTCGGTTCGATCCGGCGCGTTACATCGGCGGACGGATCCAGCGGGTCGATCCCAGGACCGGATCGGTCACCGATCTGTACACCGAGTGCGACGGCCGGCCGTTGCGGGCACCCAACGACCTGGTGATGGATGGTCACGGTGGCTTCTGGTTCACCGACCACGGCATTCGCGATCACGCCGCGCGCTGCGCCGATCTCACCGGGATCTACTACGCCAAGACCGACGGCTCGGCGATCCGCGAGGTGGTGTTCCCGGTCGAAGGCCCGAACGGCATCGGCCTGTCGCCCGACGGTGACGTGCTGTACTACGCCGAGACGTACACCGGGCGCGTGTTCCGGCGCTCGATCGAACACGCTGGCGTGCTCACGCGGCTCGTGCCGCTCGACCAGAGCCACGTGTTGTGCGGGCTGCCGGGCATGCAGTTGCTCGACTCGCTGGCAGTCGACGGTGAAGGCAACGTGTGCGTGGCAACGATCTTCAACGGCGGCATCACCGTGATCTCGCCCGACGGCAGCCAGGTCGACCACGTGCCGATCGACGACATCATCACGACCAACATCTGCTTCGGCGGCGACGACATGCGCACCGCGTACATCACGCTGTCGAGCACCGGTCGGTTGGTGTCGATGCGGTGGCGGTGCGAAGGGCTGCGCCTGGCGCACCAGTGATCCCCGTTCTGTCTGCGTCAGATGAAGCCACGGGCAATCTGAAGCAGACAGTTCGGGGGGTGGGGGTCTGTAGCCTGGATCGATGTGTCGCAGCGCTTCTACGTCGAGACGCTCGGCTGTCCCAAGAACCAGGTCGATTCCGACAAGCTGATCGGCACGTTGGTCGCCGACGGGATGCAGGCGACCGACGACCCGGGAGCAGCCGACCTGGTCGTCGTCAACACGTGCGCGTTCATCGAAGAGGCGCGGCGCGAGAGCATCGACACGATCCTCGCCCTTGGTGAGCAGCGCCGCGACGGCGCCCGTCTCGTCGTCACCGGCTGCATGGCCGAGCGGTACGGCGCCGAGCTGGCCGAGGCACTTCCCGAGGTCGACCACGTCGCCGGGTTCGGCGTGCCCCTGACGCTCGGCCGCAAGCCGATCCCGGTCACGGCGGCCACGGTCACGGCGGTCACGGTCACCGCCGTGCCGATGCTCGATCTGCTCAACCTTCCCCGGCCGCCGGCCACGGCGCCGTGGGCCTACGTGAAGATCGCCGAGGGCTGCGACCGCACGTGCGGGTTCTGCGCGATCCCGAGTTTCCGCGGGCCGCAGCGCAGCCGCGACGTGGCGTCGATCCTCGACGAGGTCGACCAGCTCGCGGCCCGTGAGATCGTGCTCGTCGCCCAGGACCTCGCGTCGTACGGCAAGGACCGACCCGACGAGCTCGGCGCCGGTTCGATCGTGCCGCTGGTCCGGGCCGTCGCGGAACGTGTCGATCGGGTGCGCCTGCTCTACCTCTACCCGAGCGACCTGTCCGACGGCCTCATCGACGCCATCCTCGACAGTGGCGTGCCGTACTTCGATCTGTCGCTCCAACATGTCAGCAAGCCCCTGTTGCGGCGGATGCGGCGCTGGGGGGACGGCGACCGCTTCCTGCGCCGCATCGCCGACATCCGCGACCGTGAGCCGAACGCCGCGTTCCGGAGCAACTTCATCGTCGGGTACCCGGGCGAGACCGAGTCCGACCACGACCACCTGCTCGAGTTCGTCGAGGCCGCCCAGCTCGACTGGTGCGGGTTCTTCGCGTACAGCGCCGAGGACGGAACGTACGCGGTCGGCCTCGACGGCGTGGTCGACGCCGGGCTGATGGCTGATCGGCTGTCGGAGCTGCGCGAGTTGCAGGACGCGATCACGGCGTCGAAGCGCGACGCTCTGATCGGCACGATGCAACGCGTGATGGTCGACTCGGTCGGTGTGGCGCGCAGCCATCGCGAGGCACCGGAGATCGACGGCGTCGTGCACGTGAGGCATGATCGTGCCGTGGGGGAGTTCATCGAGGTCGAGATCGTCGACGCGCTCGGGCCCGATCTGGTGGCGGCCGGGGCCTCGGCGGAAGGCGACGGCTGACGATGGTCGATCCGGCCAAGCTGGCGACGTGGGCGAACGCCGTGACGGCCGGTCGCTTGTTGCTGTCACCGATGATGTTCCTTGTCATTCCCGACCACAACCGCGGTTCGTGGGCGGCGTTCGGGTTGTGGTTCGTGCTCTGCGTCAGCGACGGCGTCGACGGCTGGATCGCGCGCCGGCACGGAGTCACCAGCGCGGGTGCGTTCCTCGACCCACTCGCCGACAAGGTGCTCGTGCTGGGCGCGATGTTCACGCTCGTCGCCCGCGACGTGTTCTGGATCGTGCCGGTCCTGATCATCGGCGCCCGCGAGTTCGTGATCAGCGTGTACCGGACGGTCGTCGGGTCGAAGGGCGTCAGCGTGCCGGCGAGCCGGATGGCGAAGTACAAGACGCTGTTCCAGCAACTGGCGGTCGGATTCGCGCTCTGGCCGTGGTTCGCGCTCGACGCGACGTGGCTGTGGACGTCGCTGCTGTGGACCGCCGTCGTGCTGGCCTTGGTGAGCGGCGCCCAATACCTCGTGCGAACACACGCCGAGGTGGCCGACGGCGCCACCGCTCAGGTGTCGTGATCGCGGTAGACATCGATGCGGTGTGACGGCGATGCGATGTGACGTCCTGGCGGTCGGGACCGAGCTCCTGCTCGGCCAGATCGTCGACACCAACTCGGCCTGGCTCGGCGAGCAGCTGGCGGCGAGCGGCGTCGACTCGCTGCTGCAGGTCAAAGTCGGCGACAACGTCGGCCGCATCGAGGCTCAGCTGCGACGGATGCTCGAGCACGCCGACGCCGTGATCGTGTGCGGTGGCCTCGGCCCGACGCACGACGACCTGACCCGCGAAGCGATCG
The DNA here is from genome assembly GCA_036274875.1 of Ilumatobacteraceae bacterium. GTDB lineage: Bacteria > Actinomycetota > Acidimicrobiia > Acidimicrobiales > Ilumatobacteraceae > JALOLG01. Next base: position 2,905 of record DASUEW010000046.1, on the reverse strand, counting down.
CCGCCGTGATGGGCGTCGGGCTGCACCACGACGAGGTCGTCGCCGATGTCATCCGCGAGATGTTCGAGCGTCGGGGCCGGCGGATGTCGGAGAACAACCTCCGCCAGGCGCAAGTGCCCGATGGCGCAACGACCATCCCCCAGACGCGGGGAACCGCCCCGGGTCTGATCTGCCCCGTCACCGTCGGCGGCATCGACAAGGTGATGTTCGCGGTCCCTGGCGTGCCCCACGAGATGCAGGAGATGTTCGAGCGGGCGATCCTGCCCGAGCTGCTGCGGCGCACCGGTGACCCGGCGGTGATCGTGAGTCGTGTGCTGCGTACGTGGGGCGAGAGCGAGAGCGGGCTCAACGAGCGCCTCGACGACGTGATCGCCGAGCTCGACGCGCCAGACGGGCCCGGCGGGCCGACGCTCGCGTTCCTGGCCAGCGGATGGGAGGGGCTCAAGGTCCGTCTCACCGCCAAGGCCGCCACCCGCGCCGCGGCCGCTGCCCAGCTCGACGAGTTGGAGCAGCGCATCCGGTCAGAGCTCGGTGAGCTGGTGTTCGGACTCGACGACGAGACGATGGAGTCGGTCGTGCTCGATGCGATGCGGCAGCGTGGCCTGACGCTCGGGTTGGCGGAGTCGGTGACCGGTGGACTGGTGAGCGCCCGGCTGACCGGCATCCCCGGTGCCAGCGACGTACTGCGCGGCTCGATCGTGTCGTACGCGAGCGAGGTCAAGTACGAACTGCTCGGTGTCGGCGACGGGCCGGTGGTCAACGAGCAAGCCGCGCTCGAGATGGCGGCGGGTGCCCGCCGGGTGCTCGCCAGCGATGTCGGGTTGGCGCTCACGGGAGTCGCCGGACCGGCCGAGCAGGACGGCATGCCGGTCGGCACGTTGTGCGTCGGGATCGTCGATGCGAACGGCTCGACGTCGACGACGTTGCGTCTGCCCGGCCAACGCGAGCAGATGCGTCAGTTCGCGGTCATCTCGTCGCTCGACCTGCTGCGCCGGAGGCTCACTGCCCTCGATCAGGCGTGAACGCGTCGCCGGGCTGACGGGCGCGTTGCAGATCGCGCACAGCGCGCTCCAGCTCCATCACTCGACCCTCGAGCGTTTCCAGCCGGTTGAGCATGTCGCGCTCGTTGGCCGGCGACCCGGTTGCGGCTGGAACCGCACGGTGATCGATGCGCGTGCGGCCGAGTCGCTCGCGGAGGTCGTTGACCCGATCGCGACTTTCGATGAAGCGCTGCTCGTTCTCGGGGCTGGGTTCGCGCTCCAACGTCAACCGGGCAGCCGACATGATCTGCATCTCCCTGTCGAGCTGATCCTCGATGACCAACGCGTCGTCGCCCGTGAGGATTCGGTCGACGCTGTCGTCCGTCCACCCCACGGCGCGGCAGATCGCGACGCGCTTCTGGACGGCGGATATCGGAGCTCCGTACCTGCGCATGTTGGCGAAGATTCGCGGGCTGACCAGCGAGTCGCGGTAGAAGTCCGACTTCGACTTCGGGATCTTCAGCAACCGGGCCTCGATCGCGCTCCAGACGCGCTTCCAATCCTCGATGTCATCGTCCTCACCCATGTTGCCCATCCTGTATCCGATCGTGGGGTCGGCGACGACCCGGACCCGGTACCGTTGCTCGGCGAAATGCTGCACAACGCGTTGTCGTCGTGACTCCTCATGTGACACGCCGGTCCGGAGCAATCCGCCCTTCCATCCATCTACCAGCCCAGCCCCCGTAGCTCAGTCCGGATAGAGCAACGGCCTTCTAATCCGTAGCGCGCACGTTCGAATCGTGCCGGGGGCGCTCAGATCCTCATTCGTCATTCGTCGTGGACGAGCTCGCTCACCGGCCGACGCGACGCCTGGACGCACGTGGCGGCACCAATGGCCACCGCGGCGACCACGACGAGCACGACGAGGATGGTGGCGGTGACGGGCGCCGGTGCGGCGCGCAGCTCGGGGCCGGCGCCCAAGGCCCTGCCGACGGCGATGAGCATCGACCGGCTCAGCCAGAGCCCGATCGGGATGCCGACCGCGACGGCGCCGGCGACGAGCAGGAACGTCCCGATCGCCGTCGACGCGACGAGCTGGGCGGGTGTGAACCCGACCGCCCGCAGCACGCCGAGGTCGCGCGTCCGCTCGCGAACCCCCAGCAGCACTGTGGCGCCGAGGTTGGCCAGCGCGACGGCCAGCACCAGCGCGGCGACCAGCCAGAACGCGATCGAGAAGGCGTCGAAGTCACCCGTGTCGACGACGAGCGGGCGGACGGTGACGGCGCCACCGAGCGCTGCTTGCAGGTTGTCGGCAAGCTGTTGGCGGTCAATGCCGGGCGCGGCGACGACCCGGTACACGCCCGGGACGGCGTCGGGAAACGCGGTGAGCAGCGACTCCCAGCGGAACAGCAACACCTCACCGGTGTCTTCGACGTCGCTGTAGCGCCCGACGATGTGGACCGGGAGGGCGACGTCCTCGATCTCGACCGTCACCGTGTCGCCGACGCCTCGGCCGAGTCGCTGTAGCAGGCCGTAACCGGCGAGCGCTTCGCCGGCCGTCTCCATGTTGCGACCTTCGCGGATCACGTACCCCGCCGCGTTCGGATCGCCGGAGACCGCCCGTGCCAGCACGACCTCACCGTCGACGACGCGCCGGCTCTCGGCCTCCCCGAACCACCCTGCGACGCCAGGCGTCGTGTCGATCGTGCCGGTGAGCAGATCGTGGTCGCTGTCGGCGGCGGGAACCACGAGCGCATCCCAGGGGTCGCCGGTGATCTCGGGACGGCTGGTCGCCAGGTCGACGGTGGCGCCGAAGCCGAGGGTGACGAGCATGGCGACGACGGCGAGAACGACTGACACGGCGGCGAGGATCGTCCGCAACGGGCGTTGGACGACATCTTTGACCCCGCCGAGCACGACCGGGC
>DASUEW010000045.1:0-6443 GCA_036274875.1 Ilumatobacteraceae bacterium | reverse complement strand
GAGCGGTCGACGCCAAGAAGATCTACGGGGTGGGTGACGCCGCCGTGCATGCGCTCGACGGTGTGACGATCGCGTTCGAGCCCGGCAGGTTCACGGCGATCATGGGTCCTTCCGGATCCGGCAAATCGACGCTCCTGCACTGCCTCGCCGGTCTCGACTCGCTCAGCGAGGGCGCCGTCTACATCGGCGAGACATACCTCGCGACGCTCGGCGACAAGGACCTCACGGAACTGCGTCGGCAGCAGGTTGGATTCGTGTTCCAGGCGTACAACCTCGTCCCAACGCTCACCGCCGAGGAGAACATCACGCTGCCGCTCATGCTCGGCGGGTCCAAGGGCGACACGGCCTGGATCGACCACGTGATCGACACGGTCGGTCTGCGCAACCGTCTCTCGCACCGCCCGAGCGAGCTCTCGGGTGGTCAGCAGCAACGCGTCGCCGTCGCCCGCGCGCTCGCCACTCGGCCGACGATCATCTTCGCCGACGAGCCGACCGGCAACCTCGACAGCACGACCGGCGGCGAGCTCCTGGCGTTCATGCGGCGTGCCGTCGACGAGTTCGGCCAGACGATCGTGATGGTCACCCACGACCCGAACGCCGCGGCGCACGCCGACCGGATCGTGTTCCTCGCCGATGGACGGGTCGTCGCCGAGATGCGCGACCCGACCGTCGAGCGGGTCATCGACCAGATGAAGCAGATCGGCCACTGACGATGATCGGCAAGCTCACGCGGAAGTCGATGCGCGCCCGTTGGGGCCGCAGCGTGTTCATCGGATTGGCGATCATGCTCGGCGTCTCGTTCGTCGCCGGGTCGTTCGTGCTCGCCGACAGCCTCCGGTCGACGTTCGACAACCTGTTCAGCGAGCTCAACGAGAATGTCGACCTCGAGGTGCGCGCCACACTGACCGTCGACAACATCCAGGCCCTGCGCGATCCGATCGCGGCCTCGATCGCCGACGACGTCGCCGCCGTCGACGGTGTCGCGATCGTGGAGCCGTCGCTCGCCCGCTTCGCCCAGATGCTCGACGATGACGGCGACCCGATCGAGACGCAAGGCGCGCCGGCGCTCGGTGTCTCATGGACAGGACCCAGCGGCATCTCCGGAGTCGTGCTGAAGGACGGCGAAGCGCCCGACGGACCCGGCGAGGTGGCGATCGACAAGGCCACGGCCGACAAACACGACTTCGACGTCGGCGACGAGATCGACATCGTGTTCGACGCCGGCACCGAGTCGTTCCGGATCGTCGGACTGGTCGGCCTCGGCAACGCCGACGGCTTCGGTGGTGCCACGCTCGCCCTGTTCGACCCGCCGACCGCGCAGCAGGTGCTCAGCGCCGGCGACACCTTCGACGCGATCGACATGAAGATCGCCGATGGAGCCAACGTCGCCACGGTGCAAGCCGCGATCGAGGAGATCCTCCCGCCGCTCACCGAGGTCGTGACTGGCGAGCAGGTCGCTGAGGAAGCGTCGGACGACATCAACACGATCATCTCGATCTTCGGCAACGGACTCCTGGCCTTTGCGTTCGTCACCACGTTCGTGAGCGCCTTCATCATCAACAACGTGTTCGGTATCACGATCAGCCAGCGCCTACGTGAGCTGGCGCTGATGCGGGCAGTGGGAGCGAGCACCAAGCAGGTTCGGCGGATGGTCATCGCCGAGGCGCTGATCATCTCCGTCACCGCCACCGTGCTCGGGATCCTCGGTGGTCTCGGTGTCGCCAAGGGGCTGGTTGCGCTGTTCAACGCCGCGGGAGCCGGCTTCCCCGACACCGCCCTCATCCTCGCGCCGCGCACGGTGATCTTCGCGGTGATCGTCGGAGTCGGCATCACACTGCTGTCGGTCCTGGTGCCGGCGCGGCGGGCGGCGAAGATCCCGCCGGTCGCGGCGATGCGCCCCGAGCTCGGCTTCGCCGCGCTCGGCGCCAGCCGCCGCCTCGTTCTCGGAACCATCGTCACGGTCGTGGGCGCCCTGCTGTTCGTGACCGGGTTGTTCCTCAACCCCGGCGGGACCGTCGGCTTGATCGCGTTCGCCGGTGGGGGGGCACTGCTGATCTTCCTCGGTATCGCGAGCCTGTCGACCACCGTCGCCCGTCCGGTCAGCCGGCTGCTCGGCGCCCCGATCCAGAAGCTGTTCGGCACACCGGGGCTGCTGGCGCGCGAGAACGCGTCGCGCGCGCCACGACGCACCGCCCGCACCGCGTCGGCGCTGATGATCGGCGTCGCGCTCGTGAGCGCGGCATCGGTCTTCGCCTCGTCGTTGCGCGACACGTTCGGCCGCATCCTCGATCGGGCGATCACCGCCGACTACATCGTCACCGACGAGTCGTTCCAAGGTCTGCCACCGCTGGTCGAGGAGAACATGGCCCAGCTCGACGAGTTGCAGGCGGTGTCGCCCTTCCGGTCGATCTTCGGCACGATCGACGACAGCGACAAGCAGTTCAGCGCGGTCGACCCGGTCGCGTTCCCCCAGCTCGCCGACCTCGACGTGTCGGCCGGCGGTTTCGAAGGACTCGTCGACGGCGACGGGTTCTTGCTGCACGAGGACTCGGCGGGCGATCTCGACGTCGCGGTCGGGGACAGCGTCGACGTCACGTTCCAGAACGGAGTCGAACGATCGCTCACCGTGTCGGGGATCTTCGACGACGGCTCACTCGGATCGAACTACTACATCTCGATCTCGACGCTCGAGGCGGTCAGCGACCTGCCACCGCGCGACCAGTTCGTGCTCGCCAAGCTCGCCGACGGCGTCGATCCCGACATCGCCCGCACCGAGATCCAAGCCGCGATCGAGGAGTTCCCACAAGCCGATCTGCAAACCAACGCCGAGTTCCGCAAGCAGCAGGAGGAGCAGATCAACCAACTGCTCGCGATCATCACCGGTTTGCTCAGCATGGCCATGGTCATCGCCCTCGTCGGCATCGCCATCACGCTCGCGCTGTCGGTCTTCGAGCGAACGCGCGAGATCGGGCTCCTCCGCGCGGTCGGGATGACTCGCCGGCAGTTGCGCCGCACGGTCCGATGGGAGGCCGTGATCGTGTCGGTGTTCGGTGCCGTGGTCGGCATCGTCGTCGGGCTCGCCCTCGGCATCGCGCTGTCGCTCGCCGTGCCCGCGAGCATCATCGACGGGATCACGGTGCCGTACTCGACGATCATCACCATCGTCGTCGCGGCCGTTTTCGCAGGCGTGATCGCGGCGTGGTACCCGGCGCGCAAGGCGTCGAAGATGGACGTTCTCGAAGCGATCGCGACGGAGTGACGGCAGCCATGCCGATGGCCGGATACTCGGGTACCCCGCTGCCGAAGAAGCTCGGGATCACCGGGGGTACGCGGTTCGCCGTGCAGTCGGCGCCAACGGGGTTCGCCCACACGTTGGGCGAGCTCCCACCCGATGCCGAGTGGAAGCGTCAGATCAGACCGCCCCTCGACGTCGTCGTCGCGTTCTTCACCGACCGCGCGGCGCTGGCGCCGAGCTGGACACGATTGACCGCGGCGGTCGCGCCCAACGGCACGGTGTGGATCGCCTGGCCGAAGCGAGCCAGCGGTGTCCCGACCGACATCACCGAGGACGTCCTGCGCGACGAGCTGCTGCCGTCCGGCTGGGTCGACAACAAGGTGTGCGCGATCGACGAAACCTGGAGCGGTCTCCGCTTCGCGCTCCGCCGCGAACTTCGCTGACCCACGAAGCGCGCGCCGAACCCGTCACGTGATGCAATGCCAGGCTTGAACGTGTCGTTCAGAGGTGAAGCCCCGGTTCGTCCGTCGGCGGCGCCAGCCGCATCGACGGACGCATCAGACAGAGGTGAAGCTCGGGTTCGTCCGTCGGCGGCGCCAGCCGCATCGACGGACGCATCAGGACGCGTCTTCGCGGCGCCAGGGGAGGTCGGCGAGGAACTTCGCCACGGCCGGGTGCGGGTCCATCTCGCGGGAGTCGTCGACGCGCCGCGGGTCGAGGCGGACCTGACAACCGTCGCACCAGTACAGCAAGCGGGCGTGCTCGCCGACGCGTCGGACGGCGATCGTCTCGTGGCACCGCACGCAGCCCTGACCGTTGCGCCCGTAGACCGCGAGCCCGCCCCGAACGTCGGGATTCGTGACCCGCCGACCCGTGCGGGCACCGGCCCGCAGCATCCCCGCCGCAGTGTTGACGAGCACGACCGCGTCGTGGTGCGTGAGGTCGCCGACATGCGCCCACGGGCTCAGCTCCGTGGCCCAGAGCACCTCGCATCGGTAGACGTTGCCGACTCCGCACATCACGCGTTGGTCGAGCATCACGTCGCGCAGGCGGGCCTCGGGCTCCGGGTACGACAACAGGAGGTCGACCACGTCACCGAGATCAGTCGACGACTTGCACAGATCGGGACCGAGCCGGCCGCGCCCGGGATGGCGACGCCGGTCCGGCTCGCGATACGTCTCGACGATCGGCGCGTTGAAGCAGACCGCGACCCACTCGGTGGTCTCGATCGAAGCTCGGAGTTGGTGATACGGGCGGCGCCACGGTTCTCCGGCGCGGTACAGGTGCCATGACCCGCTCATCCGCATGTGGGTGTGGAGGACCAGACCGTCGTCCCACGTGATCTCGAGGTGCTTGCCGTGGCTCTCGACGGTCTCGACCGTGCGCCCGGCCTGCGGCACCGGGCCGATAAGACGAGGGGCATCGAAGCGCACCATCGGCCGACCGACGAGCGCGGTTCGGATCGCACTTGCGGTGCGGTGGATCGTGTCACCTTCGGGCACGAAAACGAGCCTACGCGGACGACCCCTGCCGGTTGTGGCACGGTCAGGGCACGGTGATGTTCACGGGAGCTGACCGACATGTGCGAGCGCCATCCGGACGAGTCGGTCGTGGCCGCTCGTCATCTGGCTCCGGACCTCGTCGGTCACCGCCTCGGCCGGCGTGAACCAGGCCAGGTCGAGCGCTTCTTGGGTCGGTTCGCAGTGCCCGTCGACCGGTACGACGTAGGCGAGGCTCACCGCGTGTTGGCGGGGGTCGTAGAAGCCGCTGCGATCCGGATCGGGGAAGTACTCGACGACCGTGAACGGCGCCGGGTCGACCGGGATGCGGGGGAACGCCCGCACGCCGAGATCCTTCTCGCAGTGCCGCATCAGGGCGTCGCGCACGCGCTCGCCGAACAGCACTCGCCCGCTCACGACCATCCGGCTGATCACGCCGTCGGCCGCCGCTCGCAACAGGAGGCCGACTTCGGTGACGATCCCCCCGGCGTCGACGCGCACGGGCACGGCATCGACGTACACCAACGGCATCTGGGCGCGGATCTGTGCGAGGCGCTCCGGCGACAGCCACGCCGTGTCGGTCTCGGTGTCGATGTCGCTCACGGGACGCATCATCCCAGATCCCCGGCCCGCCGCCACGGACGATCCGCACGCCCGGCAGCGGTTCGGTACCGTCACGGCGTGGACCTGAGTGACGTGAGCTGGCCGGACATCGACGGCACACACGTCGTCGTCGTCCCCGTCGGCTCGTGCGAGCAGCACGGACCGCACCTCCCGCTCGCCACCGATTCGATCATCGCCGAAGCGCTCGCCGCGGATCTCACCGCGCGGCGTCCCGATTGCGTCGTCGCGCCAACACTGTCGATCACCGCAAGTGGCGAGCACCAGGGTTTCGCCGGCACGCTGTCGATCGGAACCGAGGCGATGTACCACGTGATCGTGGAGCTGGTCCGGTCGGCCGATTGGGCGCGAGCCGTCGTGCTCATCAACGGCCACGGTGGCAATACGGCGGCCGTCGACCGCGCCGTCGGGCAACTCCAGGGCGAGGGCAGGCGGGTGCTCGCCTGGTGGCCGCGGGTCGCCGGCGGCGATCCGCATGCCGGGCACACCGAGACGTCACTGATGCTCGCCGTGCGTCCCGAGCTCGTCCGGCTCGAACGTGCCGAGCCCGGCCCGATCCCCTCGAAGGCCGATCTGGTGCGGTCCGGCGTGTGGGCACTGAGCCCGAGCGGAGTGCTGGGCGATCCGCGGACTGCGTCGGCCGAGCACGGAGCCGAGTTGTTCGCGCGACTCGCCGCCGATCTCGCCGACGTGGTCGACGAATGGCTCGCGTGATGCGGTACCGGTTCGACCGCACCGTCGAACGTCATGGGGCCGTCGTGATCGGCGGATCGCCGCTGAAGCTGTTCCGCCTCACCCCGGGCGGCGTCGCCGTCGTCGACCGGATCGAGCGGGGCGAGGCGGTCGAACGATCCGTCCTCGTCGAGCGGCTTCTCGACGCCGGCGCCATCCACCCCGCCTACTTCACCGAGGCGGCGCCTCGCTTCACCGCATCCGACGTGACCATCGTCGTCCCGGTCCACGGTGTGCCGGACTACGCCCCGAGCGGAGCGATCGTCGTTGACGACGCGTCACCGGCGCCCGTCGCCGGCGCGACGATCCGGTTGGACACCAACGTCGGGCCGGCAGGCGCCCGGATGGCCGGCCTC
>DASUEW010000044.1:0-3775 GCA_036274875.1 Ilumatobacteraceae bacterium | reverse complement strand
GCACGCGGGAGCACTCAACAGACCCCGTTGGTCAGGCGAGGATCACGACCCGGCCGCGGGGCTACGGCTCGATCACGATCCAGCCGCGACGCTGCAGTTCGGCCGCGAGCTGCTGGGCCGGCATCCGGCGCATCGCCTGCTCGGCGGGGGACAGCTTGGGTGGCGGCGCGGCGGCGACGGGTGCGGTCGACTCGAAGACGTCGTCCTGCAGCCGGTCGATGAACGCCTCGATCTCGTCGCGAGTGAACTTGCCGGCCGCCTGGCGCTGCGTGAACCCCATCGGCCCGCGAGCGTCGCGGAAGTCGGTGTGGCCGGCATCTTGGAGCAGCGACAGCAACTCCTGGACCTGCTTCGCCGACGCCGTCGGACCTGACTGCTGACCGAATGCCACGATGTGCAGTCTCCCAGAGGTGGGGGTCGAATCGGTGGAACGCCCGCCCGGAGCGGTGCGGCAACGCTTGACCACGCGCGGCTCGTGACCTACGTTGCGAGCCGCGCAGCATCGCCGCACCGACGGTGACAATGGGGATCTCGTTCACCGGAAGCGCCGTGTCTGCCGAGCTCATCGGGCGAACTGATCGAGGGGAAGAGACATGGCCAACCGCCGTTTCGCGGGTCTTGTGACTGGTGCGTTCCTCGTGGCGACGACCGCGCTGGTCGGCATCACCGAGGTCGCCGAAGCCGTTCCTGTGCCCGTTGTTGTAAACGATTTCAACGATGGGACCTGGGGTGATTGGGTGCAAAGTGGTGGTCCGTCGTTGAGTGTCGTCGACGACGGCGGTGACGGGGTGTTGCAGGTCGCCAACCGGTCGAACGACTTCGATGGGATCAAGAGCCCGGCGATGTTCGAGGCCGGTGTCGAGTACGTGTTCTCGATGGACGTCAAGTTGGCGACGCCGGGCACGGCGCAGTTCCGGTTCGTGACCGATCCGGGGTTCACGTGGATCGGCAACACGACGGTCAACGGTGACGGGTGGACGACGGTGACGGGCGCGTTCACGCCGACCGCGACGGTGGCGGTGTACATCGGCAGCGGCACCCATTCGGTCGACGGCAGCCCGTACACCTATCTCGTCGACGACATCGTCGTCACCACCGAATCGACCGAGCCCCCGCCGCCACCACCACCGCCCGTGGGAATCGTGCTCAGTACCGACTTCGAGGACGGCCTCGACGGGTGGACGGCTCGCAACGCCCAGGGGACTCCGACGGTGGAGGTCACCACCGCCGAGGCGCACGGTGGCGCCCAGGCGGCGCTCGTGTCGAACCGGACAGGTCAGGGCGACGGCATCGGACACGACGTCACCGGGCTCGTGGTGTCCGGTGGAACCTACGCGATCACGGCGTGGGTGAAGTTCGCCACCGGTGCCGGCTCCGGTGACATCTGGCTCTCGATGCAGCGCGTCAACGGCGGCGCCTCGTCCTTCGACACGGTCGGCCAGTTCACGGGCGTGACGGACGGTGCGTGGCGCCAGGTCACCGCCAACTACGTCATGACGAACGCCGACAGCGCGCTGTTGTACTTCGAGACCGCGTACCCGAGCGGCACGCCCGCCAGCTTCCTCGTCGACGACATCGTCGTCGAGTCCCTCGCGCCTCCCGAGATCGAGGACATCACGCCGGTCAAGGACACGGTCGACTTCAACATCGGTGCCGCGATCGACTCGCGGGAGACCGCCGGATCGGCGGCCGAGCTGCTGTTGCGCCACTTCGACCAGGTGACACCGGAGAACCACATGAAGCCGGAGGCGTGGTACGACGCGGCACGGAACTTCCGGATCCACCCCGAGGCGACGGCGATCATGGACTTCGCCGATGCCAACGGCCTCGACGTGTACGGGCACACGCTGGTCTGGCACAGCCAGACGCCGGCCTGGTTCTTCGAGACCGACGCGGGCACGCCGCTCACCAACAGCGAGGCCGACCGGACGATCCTGCGCGACCGCATGCGTGACCACATCTTCTCGATCGCCGCGTCGCTCAGCGCCGAGTACGGGCTGTTCGGCAGCGACACCAACCCGCTCGTCGCGTGGGACGTCGTCAACGAAGTCGTCTCCGATGGCACAACCGAAGCCGACGGGCTGCGCCGCAGCCGGTGGTACGACGTGCTCGGCGAGGAGTACATCGATCTCGCCTTCGCGTTTGCCGACGAGGCCTTCAACGAGGTGTACGCGGCGCCGGGGAGCGAGCGGCCCGTCGTGCTGGCGATCAACGACTACAACACCGAGCAGGCCGGCAAGCGCCAGCGGCTGCACGCCCTCGTCGAGCGGCTGCTCGCCAGAGGCGCTCCTGTCGACGCCGTCGGCCATCAGTTCCACCTGAGCCTGTCGACTCCGATCGCCAGCCTCGAGGAAGCGTTGCTCGCGTTCGAGGATCTGCCCGTCACGCAGGTCGTCAGCGAGCTCGACGTCACGACCGGCACGCCCGTGACCGAAGCGTTGCTGATCGACCAGGGCTACTACTACCGCGACGCGTTCCGCATCTTCCGCGCCCACACCGACGACCTGTTCTCGGTGACGGTGTGGGGGCTCACCGACAACCGCAGCTGGCGGGTCGGCGCGGGCGCCCCGCTCCTGTTCGACGGTGAGCTCCAGTCGAAGCCGGCCTACCGCGGCGCTGTCGACGGCGAGCTCCCACCGCGGCAACGGTCGGCGTTCGTGTTCAGATCCGACACCGACCTGAACACCTCGTCGCCCGAGTGGGCGTGGCTGCCGCTGCACCCGATCGACGGTGACACCGCGTTCCAGCTGCGGTGGGGCACCGACTCGCTCACGGCGTACGTCGCGGTCGCCGATCCGACGGTCGACGCCACCGACGCCGTCACACTCCTCGTCGAGGGAACCAGCTCCATCGTGCGTCGCGACGGAACCGGTGACACGCCGGCCGAGGTGGTCCAGACCCCAGCCGGTTGGGTCGCCGTGGTCGATCTCCCGTTGCCAGGGGCCACGCTCGGCCAACTCGTCGACTTCGACGTCCAGGTGACCGACGGCGCCGTGACGCAGGGATGGAACGAGCCCGGTGCGGTCGGCACACTCACGCTGGTCGAACCGGTGTCGTACACCGAAGCCGTCGAGGCCGGTGCGGTGCCAGTCGTCGACGGTGGGATCGACGCCGTGTGGAACACCGCCAACTCGGTGTCGACCGACGTGCTGATCGAAGGCGCGGCGAACGGGGCCACAGCCGACGTACGGACGCTCTGGGACGACGGCACCCTCTACGTGCTGGCCGAGGTCACCGACCTCACGCCCGACCTGAGCGGGTCCGATCCGTGGGTCCAGGACTCGCTCGAGATCTTCCTCGACGGCGGCAACTTCAAGAACGGGCCGTACCGCTTCGACGACACCCAGATCCGGATCAACTCGGCCAACGTCGTGTCGTTCGGCACCGGCGACGTCGCATTCCAGCAGGCTCGGCTCGACAGCGCGACGACGAGCACAGCCGACGGGTACGTCGTCGAGGCGTCGATCAGCCTGCTCGAGTACGGCGGCATCGGGACGTTCCACGGGCTCGACTTCCAGGTCAACGACGGGACGGGCGGCGTCCGCACGTCGATCCACTCGTGGGCCGATCCGACGGGTATCGGATACCAGACGACCGCCCGCTGGGGCGTCGTCAAGCTCGTCGAGGGTGGGCCGGTGTGCGACGTGATCGTGACCGGTCGGCGGTCGCGACTTCTCGTCGCCACCGGGACGACGTGCGTGATGGCGGGGGCGGACGTGCGCGGCGTGGTCGAGGTCCGTCCCGGGGCGAGTCTCTACGTCGACGGCGCGTCGAT
>DASUEW010000043.1:0-5255 GCA_036274875.1 Ilumatobacteraceae bacterium | reverse complement strand
CGGACCGCACGGCGCGAGACTCGATGGTCGAGCTCACGACTCGGCCCCATGACTGGCCACGATCTCGGCGACGAGTTGGCGAAAGTGGTCGCCACGTGCGACGTAGCCACCGATCGGGTACCAATCGAAGCTCGCACATCCGGGCGACAGCAGCACGGCGTCGCCGCGGCGAGCCGAATCGGCAGCAGCGACGACAGCGGCCTCCATCGTGTCCGCCCGCACGACCGCGCAATGCGGTGAGAAGAGCTCGGCGATCTCCGGGGCCGACTCGCCGATCGCCACGACCGACCGGAGGCGGTGCGGCTCGGCTGCCATCGGCGCCAGGTCGAGACCCTTGTTGCGGCCACCAGCGATGAGCACGACGTGTTCGAAACCGCGGATCGCGACGGCGGCGGCGTGCGGCGTCGTCGCCTTCGAGTCGTTGAACCACTGCACGCCGTCGCGTTCACCCACCGGCTCGATCCGGTGGGGTGGGCCGACGAACGTCTCGATCGCGCGGCCGGCCGCCGACGGGTCGGCGAGACCCGACTCGACGACCAGCGCCGACGCGGCGAGCGCATTGGTGATGTCGTGGGGAAGCCGGCGCTTCATCGACGTGACCGTTGCGATCGCGCCGGTCGGGGCCGACAACGTGTCGCCGGCGAGCCGGTAGTCGGCGTTCGAACGGCCGAACGTGACGTGGCGCGCCGGCGCACCGGCGAGGTGACGCATCACGATCGGATCGTCGACGAACCCGATCGCCACGTCCGACGGCCGTTGCAGGTCGAAGAGCCGCGCCTTGGCGGCCTCGTACGTGCTCATCGAGCGATGCCAGTTGAGGTGGTCGGGCGCCAGGTTGAGCCACAGTGCAGCGTCGGCGCGGAACTGCTCGGTCCAGGCCAACCGGAAGCTGCTGCACTCGACGACGTACGCGTCGAGCTCCATCTCCATCGCGTCGACGAGGGGGACGTCGGTGTTGCCGGCCGCGACCGCACGCACGCCGGCGGCGGTCAGCATCGCCGCCGCGAGCAGGCTGGTGGTCGTCTTGCCGTCGGTTCCGGTGACGGCGAGGATGGGTCGCGCCCCACCCGGCCGATCCTGCTCCCACACGTAGGCGAGCTCGATCTCGCTGCGCACGGGCACCCCGAGATCACGAGCCGCGGCGATCACGTCGTGGGTCTCGGGTACCCCGGGCGAAGGCGACACGAGGTCGCAGTCACCGACGAGCGCGTCGATCGAGGCAGGCTTCGCGAGCAGCTCGACACCGAGCTCGCCGGCGAGAGCACGCTTGGCGTCGTCGATGTCATCGTCGACGACGACCACGTCGTGGCCGCGTCGAGCAAGGGCGCGCACCGTCGATGCACCCGTGACCGCGAGTCCGTAGACCATCGAACGCACCGTCACTCCGCCGCGATCCGTGTGAAGTCGCCGATGAAGATCGCCAATGCCGACGCGACGCAGATCGCGGCGATCAGCCAGAAGCGGATGATCACGGTCGTCTCCGGCCATCCGAGCAGCTCGAAGTGATGGTGCACGGGCGACATCCGGAACAGACGCCGCCTGCGACCCGTGGCCTTGAACACACCCATCTGGACGGCGACCGAGCCCGCCTCCATCACGTTGATGCCGCAGATCAACACGAGCAGCAGGTGGGTGTCGAGGGTCAGCGCGAGGAACGCCAGCGCCGAGCCGACAGCGAGCGCTCCGACGTCGCCCATGATGATCCGCGCCGGGGCCGCGTTCCACCAGAGGAAGCCGAGACAGGCACCTGCGAAGGCGGCGGCGAACACGCCCATGTCGAGCGGGTTGACCACCGCGGTGTAGATGTCGTCGTTGCGGAACGACCAGTAGGCGATGATGGTGAACGCCCCGAAGCCCATCAGCGCCGATCCGCCCGCCAGCCCATCGAGCCCGTCCGTGACGTTCACGGCGTTCGTCGTGGCCCAGATGATCAGTCCGGCCCAGATGATCCACACGACCTGCGGTACCGCGAACCCGAGATCCTCGGCCCGCGTCAGCGAGATCGTCTCGGAGATCCCGGTCGAGGCGACCAGCCACCATGCGGCTCCGAAGCTCATCAGCATCGTCACGTAGTTCTTCTGCTTCCAGAAGATCCCTCGGTTGTGCCCCTTCTTGACCTTGATGTAGTCGTCGAGGAAGCCCATGAACGCCATCGCGAGCACGGCGACCCACACGATCATCGCCTGGTCGGAGAACGGCAACCCACGACGGATGTGGGCGACGAGCCACCCGATCAGCGCGGCGCCGACGATCGCCACGCCGCCCATCGTCGGGGTGCCCTGCTTGTGCATGTGGTGCTCGGGACCGTGGTCCGCTTTGCCGAGGATCGGCTGGCCGCGTCCTCGCGTGCGGAAGAACCCCATCAGCGCACGGGTGCCGAACAGCGAGCAGAACGTGGCGACCGCGCCGGCCATCATGATGGCGATCACGACCGGGCCCCCATCAGCTCGCGGGCGACCACCCGGTCGTCGAAGTCGCGCACGGTCCCACCGATGGTCTGCGTGGTCTCGTGACCCTTGCCCGCGATCACGACGACGTCGCCGCGGTGCGCGCCCGCCAGCGCCAACTCGATCGCGGCTCTCCGGTCGGGTTCGACGACGACGCGCTCTCGGTCGTGGGCCTTGATGCCACTGACGATCGCGTCGATGATCGACATCGGGTCCTCGTCGCGGGGGTTGTCGGACGTCACGATCACACGGTCGGCGCCGCTCGCCGCGGCGCTCCCCATCGGCGCCCGCTTCTCGCGATCGCGGTCGCCCCCGCAGCCGAACACGATCGTCATCGCACCCGGGCCGATGACCTGGCGCGTGGCCGACAGCAGCTCGGTGATGCCATCGGGCGTGTGGGCGTAGTCGACGATCACGGTTGGTGCAGTCTCGCCCGGCGGCACGATCACCTCGAATCGACCAGGCACCGATCCCGCTGACGACACACCCGCGGCCGCGTCGTCGGCGTCGACACCGAGGGCGGCGAGCGCGCTCAACGCGGCGAGCGAGTTCATCACGTTGAACGCCCCGCCGATCGGCACCGCGACCTGCTGTCCGCGCCACACGAACCGGTGTCCCAGGATCGTGACGTCGAGGTCGGTCGCGTCCGACCGGGAGTACGGCAGCATCGGGATCGTCGCCGCGTCCAGGATCAGGCGCCCGTACGGATCGTCGATGTTGGTGACACCGACCGCCGCCAGCTCGGGAGTGAACAGCCGTGCCTTCGCTCGGAAGTATTCCTCGACGGACCCGTGCAGGTCGAGATGGTCGCGGCCCAGATTCGTGAAGACAGCGACCTCGAACCAGGTCCCAGCGACACGCCACAGCGCGAGCGCGTGCGACGAGACCTCCATCACGACCGAGTCGACCCCGTCGTCACGCATGCCGGCGAGCCGTTCCTGCAACTCGGTCGCCTCTGGCGTCGTGCGCACACCACTCAGCGTGCCGATCACGCCGACCTCGTGGCCGACGAATCGCAGCGCAGCCGCGATGAGGTGCGACGTCGTCGTCTTGCCGTTCGTCCCGGTGACCCCGATCGTGGTGAGCGAACGGCTCGGCTCCCCGTAGAACGCGGCGGCGACGTGCCCGAGCACGGCCCGTGAGTCGTCGACCACGACCTGGGTGGCGGAGACGGGGAGCTCGCGCTCGACGAGGAGCGCCGACGCGCCCGCCTCGACTGCCGCCCCGGCGAACTCGTGTCCGTCGTGTCGCGTTCCCACCACGCATGCAAAGAGGACACCGGGTGCGACTGCTCGCGAGTCGTGTGTGACACCGGCGACCACGATCGACGCATCGCCGATCACCGCACGGAGACGTCCTGACGGGATGTGCGCGACGATGTCGGCGATCCCTACGCCGTCGGGCGTGACCGCACTGCTGTCGTCGGCCATCTCAACCCGCATCGCAGCCCACGGCGCCGGTGGTCGGCCGGATCCCGAGCTCGTGGACGATCGTCGGTGCCAGCTCCCTGAAAACGGGTGCCGCGGCGGTCCCGCCGAAGCGGTCGTTGGAACCTGCCGGCGGCTCATCGATCGAGATGAGCACGGTCACTTGCGGGTCCTCGGCCGGGAAGAAGCCGACGAAGCTCGAGTAGTAGACGCGCTCTCCGGCAGCGTTGAAGTACGTGCCGTCGGGTTGCGCCTTGTACCCGGTTCCGGTCTTGCCGGCGACGTCGAATCCCGAGACCTGGGCGCGTTCTCCGGTGCCCTCGCACACGACGCGCTTCATGAGCCGCTGCATCTCCTCGGCGGTCGCCTCGGCGACGACCTCACGGGTGGCCGACGGCAACGTGTCGGTCACCGTTCCGTCCGGCCCGACCGTCGACCGGACGAGCTTCGGCGCGACGTACGTGCCGTCGTTGGCGATCACGTTGATCGCGGCCGCGAGCTGGATCGACGTGCTCGAGACACCCTGCCCGAAGGCCGCCGTGACGCGTTCGGATCCCCACATGTCCTTCCAGTGCTTCATGATGCCAGGGGACTCGCCTGGGAACCCGAGCGCCGTCGCCTCGCCGAGGCCGAACGCGCGCATGTACTCCCAATGCTTCTGGCGCCTGATCGTCTGGTGGACGTGGATCGTCCCGATGTTCGATGACTTGATCAGGATCTGGGCGACGGTGAGCCACTCGTCCGGGTGCGGCTCGGCGTCGGCGAGCAGGTCGTCGCCCCACAACTCGCGCCACGGAACGTTGAAGCCGGTGTCGGGAGTGACGGCGCCCTCGTTGAGCGCGGCGGCGACCGTGATGACCTTGGCCACCGACCCCGGCTCGTAGGCGTCGACGGCGGCGAAGTTGCCCGACGTGATCTCGACGGTTCCAGTGTCGTCATTGCGTCGTACGGACGCCATGGCGTAGATCTCACCGGTGTCGGTGTCCATGACGATGCCGGTCCCGCCCCGAGCACCCAGCCCTTCGACACGAGCGAGCAGCGCCTGCTCGGTCGAGAACTGGATCGAGCGGTCAAGCGTCAGCACGAGGTCGTCACCGGCGATCGGCGCCACGGACACAGTCTCGCTGCCGGCGATCGACCGGCCGCCGGGAGCCACCTCACGTTCGAGACGACCGTCGGTACCTGTCAAGAGGTCGTGGTACTGGAGCTCGAGGCCCCCGATGCCGACTCCGTCGATGTCGGTCTTGCCGATCACGCTGCGACCGGTGTCGCCGCCGGGCAGGATCCGCTTGCTCTCGTCGTCGACGTTGACGCCGGCCAACCCGAGCGCCGCGATCTGCTCGCCGACCGTCTCGTCGACCTGGCGGGCGACGTACATGAA
>DASUEW010000042.1:0-2872 GCA_036274875.1 Ilumatobacteraceae bacterium | reverse complement strand
CTCGACTGCCGCGAACATCCGCCTCCGGTCGTCATCGGCGAGCAGGCCGGCGAGCCGACCGGCATCGAGCGCGACCGACGGAGTCGTCTGCTCGCTCACCGTTCAGTACCCGAGTTCGGTGTCGACCAGCCCGATCAGAGCCGCGCCCTGCGCGAAGCGACGCACGTTGGCGGTCACCCGCTCGGCGAGCAGCGGCCGGGCCATCTCGGGTGTGTTGCCGACGTGGGGCGTGATGATGCAATTCGGGAGTGACCAGAGCGGATGGTCAGCCGGCAGCGGCTCGGGGTCGGTGACGTCGAGCCCGGCGCCACCGATCACACCGTCGCGCAAGGCGTCGACGAGCTCATCGGTCACGATGTGACGACCCCGCGCGACGTTGATCAACCACGCATGTTCCTCCATCAGCTTGAACTCACCCCGGCCGATGATCCCGTCGGTCTCCGACGTCAGTGGCAGCGCCAGCACCACCAGGTCGGCGCCGGCGAGCGCGTCGGGGTAGCGGTCGGCCTCGAGCACGTCGTCGACCCCGTCCATGTCACTTACGTTCTGGCGCACCACCGTGATGTGACAGTCGAACGGTTGCAGCAGGCGAACGAGCGACTCGGCGATCCCACCACCGCCGAGGATGCTGACCCGCCCACCGAGCAGGTTGCGTCCGATCGGACGGGACCACTCACTACACCGTGCGTACTGCCCGATACCGCGCAAGCCACCGACGCCGAGCCCGAGCGCGAGCTCGGCGACGGGCTCGGCGTAGACGCCCTTGCCACATGTCCAGACGTGCTCGTCGTCGATCAGGTGCACGAAGTTCTCGATCCCGGCGAACGGGAGCTGCACCCATGAGGCGTTGCTCGCCACCGGCAGCGCAGCCTCGAGGGCTGCTGGATCGCGAGGGTCGGCCCAGATGATGCCGTCGGCCTCCGCGAGCGGGACGAGGTGTCCTCCCCCTTCGGCGATCGCCTCGGCCAGCCAGTCGGGTGCCGTGTCTGGAGCGAGCGCGATGCGGGGCGCGTCGGGACTGGACATGGTCCGTCGAGGCTAGCCCGTACTGTGTCCGGTCGATGGTGAAGAAGCGAGCCACTCCCGCCGACGCCCGACTCGATCCTGTCGATCGGGCGATCATCGAACAGCTCCAACATGACGGCCGGATGCCGTTCACCAAGATCGGCGGCGCCGTCGGCTTGTCGGAGGCGGCAGCCCGCCAGCGTGTGCAGCGTCTGCTCGATGCCGGCGTCATCCAGGTGGTCGCGGTGACCAACCCGTTGTCACTCGGCAAGCGACGGATGGCGATGATCGGCGTGCGGGTGAGCGGTCCGGTCGAGGGGCTCACGACGAAGGTGGAGAACATCGAAGGTGTCGAGTACCTGGTGGTCACGGCCGGGCAGTTCGACCTGTTGTGCGAGGTGCTCGTCGCCGACGACAGCGCACTGCTCTCGATCACCAACCAGCTGCGTTCGATCCCAGGCGTCGTCAACACCGAGACGTTCGTCTATCTCGACCTGGTCAAGCAGAACTATGAGTGGGGCGCGCACTGAGGACCTCCGCGACCGCGAAGGTCCTCGATGCGGTTCCCATGAGGTTCAGACCATCAGGTCCGGATGAGTATCGGCTAGTGCGTGTGGCCCTCGGTGCCCGGGCAGAGCACCTGCGGGTTGTAGTCGGAGTGGGCCCCTGTCGGGTTGTTCTTCCAGGCCCAGGCATGCAGCTCGTAGAACGGCGGTAGGCCGTACCGGTTGGGGCTCTCGACGAGGTTGAACGTCTCACCGAACAGTTCGGGCGGGGCCGGGTTGGCCGCGTCCCAGGCGTCCTGGAAGACCACGTACTCGGCGCCGATCAACTCCAGGTTCCCGCTCGACTTGACCTCGTACATGAGGGCTTCTGGCGTCGAGGCGTCGATCGCTCCGTCGCCGGCGAGTGCGCCGTTGACGAAGTGGATCCCCATCGATCCGGCGAGCGGCTCGTGCACGCAGCCGAAGAACTGCACGTACCCGGCGTCGATGGCGCGCTCGACCTTGCGGTACTGGCGCGTCGCCGAGCGGACCCCGTCGAGCGCGTCGTTGTGACCGCTGGCGAGCGCACTCGGGACGACGATCGAGGCGGCGACGACTGTTGCGGCCGCGATTCCGGAGGCGATGATGATGGAGCGGCGCATCTCAGCCCTCCGCCGTCATCGGGTTGATGACCTTGTGCACCTGCCGGACGGAGTCGACCGGGAACCCACCACGCCGTCCGTGTTCGCGGATCGTCTCGTCGTCGTCGGCGAGGTAGACGCACGTGATCGCGTCGTCGGTCACGTAGCTCTGTACCCATTGCAGTCGAGGCGCCATCGTGGAGATGACTTCGACCGATTTCTGTGAGATGGCCCGGAGCTCGTCGCCTGAAAGTTGACCGGCGCCGGGGATGGTCCGTTCGATGAGGTATCTGTTCATGCGGCGATGATGAGGCGGTCGCCGCCTGCGCACATGGGGCACGTGCCCCATTCGCCTGCCCCATCCCCACCGCCAGCGCGGGAATCGCCTGGTTACCGGCCGACAAGGTCGAGACGGACGGCGGCGGTTGCCGCCTCGGTGCGCGACGACACGCCGAGCTTGACGAGGATGCTCGAGACGTGGTGCTCGGCGGTCTTGCGACTGATGTACAGCGCGGCCGCGATCTGCGGGTTGGTGAAGCCGGCGGCGACCAGCCGGAGGACCTCTAGCTCACGCTCACTGAGCCCGGACGGATGGGCGGCGGGTTGGGCGTCACGGCTCCGCCTCGACGCGATCCGAACACCGCGTTTGCGCAGCTCACGCGTGACGGTGCTCGCTGCCGGCGCGGCGCCGAGACGCTCGAACGTCGCCAGCGCCTCGCGCAGTGACGCCGTGTCACCGGC
>DASUEW010000041.1:0-2697 GCA_036274875.1 Ilumatobacteraceae bacterium | reverse complement strand
CGGATCGGCACGCGCGCAGGGAGCGCCATGAACGTCGAGTTCCAGCTTCCCTCTCGCCACTCCCACCGCCCACAGGCCGTGCGAGGAGGTTGATCGGATGCACCCGGCTGGCTCGCGATCGGCGTTGCGGTTGCTCGCGTCGCTCCTCGCCCTGGCCGTGGTCGCGGTCGCCCCGCTCGGCCTGACGTGGGTCGCGCGGCAGCGCTTCGGGCGTGCCGCCCCGTGGACGGACGTCGATCCGCCGTGGCAGTGGGATGTCGCCGCGATCCGTGACGCGCTGACGAACCGGCTGACCGAGTCGGTGATCGTCGACGTGATCGTGCGCGTCGCCCTCGCCGCCACGTGGGTGGCGGTTGCCGTCATCCTCGTCACGATCGTGGCCGAGACGGTCCACATGGTGCGCCACCGCGGGATGGCGCTGCCGACGATTCGCGGTCTGGGCTGGTCGCAGCGGGTCGCGCGCTTCGTCGCCGTCGGATTGATCGTGGTCCTCCCGACCACCCACGCGCCGCGATCACCTGTGCACGCGATGCCAACTCACGCCACGAGCGCGCGATCGGCTCTCATCACTCCAGGTCGTGCATCCACCCACGTGGGGGCGGCGCCCGAACGGACCCCAGCGAGCACCAACGGTGGCAGCTACTTGGTGGAACCGGGCGACTCCGTGTTTCAGATCGCGGAGCGCCTCGCCGGCCCTGATCCGGGCCGGACCGTGGCTGTCGCCGATCAGATCCTCGATCTGAACCTCGGCCGCGTGATGACCGATGGCCAACGGTTCACGAACGCTGCCTACATCGAGCCGGGGTGGGTGCTGGAGCTTCCGACCGGCGTCACATCGCCCGTGACAGGCGTTCCAGCAGGCTCCGAACCGGCCGCCGTGCACGTCGTCGAACGCGGCGAGACGTTGTGGTCGATCGCACGCGACGAGTTGGGCGCCCCGACGCGGTGGGCCGAGATCTGGGAGCACAACCGGGGCGACGACATGGGCGACGGCGAGGTGCTCGCCGACCCCGACCTGATCATGCCGGGTTGGGAGCTCGACCTCCCGATGTCCGGCGCGCCGGTCGTCGTCGCACCTGCGACGGCGCCGCCCGTCTCCGACCCGGACAGTCCAGCGCTCCCGACGACCCCGCCACCGGTGCCTGCACCCCCGACGACTGCTCCGTCGACGACATCGCTCGCCACGCCGCCCGACGTCGGGGCCCACGCCGACGTGGTCGCCGCCGACCCAGTGGCCAGCGTCGCGCCGGCACCGCCATTGCCGCCACCGACGGTGCCGGCGCCAGCCGCGTCCGTGCCGCCGATGCCGGATGGGTTCGCGACCGAGACCGGGCCACCGCCGGACAGTGCGAACGGCTCGGCAACCTACGGTGACGTAGGTGACTTCGGCGACGTCACGGCGATGATCGACGGTCGCCGCATGTTCGGGCTCGAGCACGCGGCGATGCTCTCCGCCGGGGTGCTGACGTTGGTCGGGGTGCACCGACTCCGAAGGCTCCGGTCGGCCGGTCCGCGCGCTCGCGTCCCCGTGTCGACGCGACGTTCGCTCGCGACCGAACGCGCCCTGCGCACGATCGGTGCCGACGAGCGGCTGCTTCGCGTCGACATCGCGATCCGGGCCGCCGCCGCGCAGCTCATCGACCGCGATCGGTACATCGTGGCGGTGTTGGTCGACGAGCACGGCGCCGTCGAGATCGTGCTGAGCGGTCCGAGTCCAGCCGACGAGCCGTTCTCGTCGACCGGCGACCGTTGGCACCTCCCAGCGACGACGGCGATCGAGTCGCTGGGTCCGGCGGCGCGGCCGGTCGGCGCACCGTGTGTCGGCCTCGTGCAGCTCGGGGTGACGCCTGACTCCCGCGACCTGTACGTCGATCTCGAAGCCCTCGCGATCCTTGCCGTCGACGCCTCTGCCGACCGTGCCGATGCGGTCGTTTCCGCGATCGCCGCCACGCTCGGCACTTCCGTCCTGGCCGAGGTCGCGCAGCTGGTCGGCGTCGGGCTCGATCCGGCGGCGTTCGTCGGTCACCGTCACCACAGCGGGGTCGATTCGTTCGACGCTGCGCTCGATCTCGCCACGTCGCTGCTCGGGAGCACCGCGCTGGCGAACGAGTCGACGTTCGCGCTGCGCACGAGGATGGCCGGCGGCGAGGCGTGGGAACCAGCGATCGTGCTCGTAGCGTCCGACTACGCCAGCGAGGTCGACGACTCGCTTCCCGCCCACGGGGTGCCGGGGTTGGCGGTGGTCGTCGCCGGACGCGTCGACGGTGCCCATCACACGCTGGTCGACGAGGGGTCGACGTGGCGGCTCCACCCAATCGGCATCGATGTCATCCCGCTCGGCCTCGATGACGACGACCTGACAGCCATCACCGAGCTCGTCGAGCAGGCGTCGGCTGGTCTCGAGATGCCTGACGGTCTCGGCGACGCACCGGACGGCCCGGGCCGCTCCGGGACGCCCATCCCGTCGTGGTCGTTGCTGGTGCGCCTCCTCGGACCGGTCGACGTCGTCGACGAGCAGGGCGGCTCCGCGGACTTCGAGCGGTCGAAGACCCGTGAGCTGATCGCTTGGCTGGCGACACACCGCGGGCGGTCGACGCGCACGCTGGCCCGCACCGCGTTGTGGGATCTCGACGTGCGCGATGCGACGTTCTCGAACGTGGTCTCCGAAGCCCGCCGGGCGATGGCACGTCTCGTCGA
>DASUEW010000040.1:0-5859 GCA_036274875.1 Ilumatobacteraceae bacterium | reverse complement strand
GCGACGAGACGGCTGTCATGAGCGAAGCGACCATTGAATAGGGTCAGGCGAATAGGTCAGGCGGGCCGCGACCGGATCAGGCGGTCGAGCGCGCGCAGGTTGCGCCGCCAGATCCTGCGGAGCACCGCCTGGCCCCCGATCCACCCGGCGATCGGACCGCCGACGTACCACGGGAAGCGGAGGTCTTCCTCCCACGTGAACCGGGTGCGACGTCCGAGGTCGATCGGCTCGAGCGTGAACACCCCGGAACCGGTGACGACGCCCGAGTGCCGGACACCCATCGAGCGACCCGGTTCCCATTCCGTGATCTCCATCCGGTCGGTCAACTTGAACGGACCGACCTTGGTGTCGCACAGGAATCTCGTCCCGACGCCGCGGGTCTGCTCGCCGACGAATCGGATCGCGACGGCGTCGGTCATCCAGTCGACGTGACGTTCGATCGGTTCGAGCACGTCCCACACGCGATCCGGCGGACCCGCGAGCTCGATCGACACGTGGATGCGCGACATCTCGAGTCGGTCGGGTCAGCGGGTGACCGGATCAGGCGAGCGCCGCGACCCCGCGCAGAACCTCGGCGGCCTGCTCGGGTGGCACCACGTTGATCAGCACACCGGTGCCGCGTTCGAAACCGGCGATCGTGTGGAGGTTCGGCCACAGGTGCACGTGCCAGTGGAACTCGCCCGCGTGCTGGTGCGGTGCGGTGTGGAACCCGACGTTGTAGGCGATGTCGCCGAGCGCTTCGTTCAAGAACCCGGTCGCGTCGCGAAGCGCACGCCCCATCGCGTCGAGGGAATCGTTGTCCGCGTCCTGGAGGTGCAGCTCGTGGCGCTGTGGCACGAACAGCAGCTCGTACGGGGATCCGCTCCAGTACGGGCACATCACGACGACGTCGTCGTTGGCGAAGATGATGCGCTCGCCGGACGAGATCTCGGCCTCGACCGTGGTGCACAGCACGCAACCACCGACGAAGCGAGCGAACGCGCGCTCTTCGTCGAGCACTTCGCCCGGCACGAACGGCAGGCCGAGCAGTTGCCCGTGTGGATGCGACAGCGAGGCGCCCGCCTCGTGCCCGTGGTTGACGATCGCCTGCGTGTAGCGCACATGACGGGTGCCGGCGTGGTCGACGAATCGACGTTTGAGGGCGTGCATCAGATCCGACGCCTGGCGATCGTCGAGGTGCTGGAGACCGCCGTCGTGATCGGGTGAGAAGACGAAGATCTCGTGGATCCCGCTGGCCTTGGCCGCGACGTGGACCGGGCCGAGGTGGCGGACGGCGAAGCCGTCGTCGCCGTCGAACGCCGGATACAGGTTGGGCACGATCCGGATCGACCAACTGCCGGCCTCGTCGACCGCTTCGAGCGCGGGTGGTGTCGCTTCCTCGTTGCCAGGGCAGAAGGGGCACGGACGATTCGTATCAGCTTCGATCTGACGGCCGCGCGGCGCGAA
This sequence comes from Ilumatobacteraceae bacterium, assembly GCA_036274875.1. Classification (GTDB taxonomy): domain Bacteria; phylum Actinomycetota; class Acidimicrobiia; order Acidimicrobiales; family Ilumatobacteraceae; genus JALOLG01. Next base: position 4,413 of record DASUEW010000040.1, on the reverse strand, counting down.
GTCGGTCGGGCGATCGGCTCGGTCGGCGACAATCGTCACCCAGCGTCCCGTCAGCTGGTTGAGGCGCATCTGACTCACAGTGTCACCAGGATACGTCCCCTTGCGTCCGCAAACGAGGCATGGATATCACGACTACTCCCCGCGCGCCCTCCACGCGCTTACGTGGCGATCGTCACCGTCACGGAAGTCACGGTCGCCGAAGCCCAACCACCGGCGTTCGAGCTGCAACCCGGCGGCGGTGGCCATCGCGTCGAGCTCGGTCGGAGGCGCGTAGCGGATCGACCATGGTCGCAGGCGGACTCCGCCGGCGTCCGTGAGCTCGATGAACTGCCCCTCGGCGAGTTGGTCCGCCGGATGGTGGATCGAGACCGACAACACGACGCGATCGGCCGTCATCGATCGCACGGTGACGGCCGCACCGTCGCGTGGGGGGTCGTCGGGGACGAACGCCTCGACGACGAAGCGCCCGCCCGGCACGAGGCGGTCGGCGACGGCGTGGAAGCAGGCGGCCTGCCGATGCGGCTCGGCAAGGTTGAACAGCGTGTTGTACGCGACGAAGACCATGTCGAACGGTCCATCCGGCATCTCGTCGACCATGTCGCCGAGATGGACCTCGACCAGCTCGGCGCCCGGCTTGGCCCGCATCACGTCGAGCATCGCCGCGCTGGAATCGATTCCTTGGACCTTGACGGCGCGGTCAGCCCCGGCACGGGCGAGCGGGATCGCCAGGCGGCCGGTACCCACGCCGAGCTCGAGCACCGAGCCGCCGCCGGCGAGCTCGAGCAGCGCGGCAACGGTCGTGTCGATGTCGGACAGACCGCGATACCAGTCGTCGTACACGTCGGCGAAACGATCGCCGTACGAGGATGGTCCGTAGCCCTCCACCTTCCACGCAAGGTATCGGATGGGATGCACGGAGCCGGACGGCCGAACGTCGCCGCTCTGTAGCGTATGGCCCGTGCTGTCGCCGACCTACCTCGACCACGCTGCGACGTCGCCCATGCGCCCCACCGCGATCACGGCGATGCTGCCGTTCTTCTCCGGGCGGTTCGGCAACCCCAGCGGCTCGCACCGCTTCGCCCGCGACGCCCGCCTCGCCGTCGACGAGGCGCGTGACCGCGTGGCCGCCGCGCTGGGTGTGCTGCCCGGTGAGGTCGTCTTCACCGGGTGCGGCACCGAGAGCGACAACGCGGCGATCGTCGGGGCGATGAGCACCGGTGGCACCGCAGTGTGTGCGGCGGCCGAGCACCACGCCGTGCTGCACCCGGTCGAGCATCTGAACGGGCGCGTCGTTCGCGTCGACGGTTGGGGACGGGTCGACCTCGACGATCTCAGCGCCGCGCTCGGACCCGAGGTCGCGATCGTCAGCGTGATGGCCGTCAACAACGAGGTCGGTTCGATCAACGATCTCGCCGCTGTCTCCAAGGTCGTCCGCGAGCGAGCCCCGCAGGCTCTGTTGCACACCGACGCCGTGCAGGCTGCCTGCTGGCTCGATCTGCGTGGCATCGCACCGCACGTCGACCTGATGTCGTTGAGCGCCCACAAGTTCGGTGGGCCCAAGGGCGTCGGTGTGCTCACGGTGCGCGACGGCGTGCGCCTCGCACCGATCCTGATGGGTGGCGGCCAGGAGCGCGACCGTCGCAGCGGAACGCACAACGTGGCCGGGATCGTCGGGCTCGCCGAGGCGTTGTGCATCTCCGACGTCGATCGCGATCGTGAGAACGAGCGGCTGACCGGCCTGCGCGAACGTCTCGTCGACGGCATCACCTCCCAGCTCGACGGGGTGCTCGAGACGGTTCCACGCGACATGAAGATCGCCGGGTCGGCTCACCTGTGCTTCTCGGGGATCGAGAGCGAGGCGCTGCTCTATCTGCTCGACGAGGCGGACGTGTGCGCGTCGGCGGCCTCCGCGTGCGCGAGCGGCGCGATGGAGCCGTCCCACGTACTCGCCGCGATGGGCGTCGAACGCGAGTGGACGAGGGGAGCGCTGCGGATGAGCCTCGGCTACACGACCAGCCAGGCCGATGTCGATCGGGCCGTCGACGTGGTCGTCGACGCCGTCACGAGGCTGCGTCGGGCCGATTCGGTTCGCGCTGGTACCGCGGCGCGCGGAGTCGCCTCGACGTGAAGGTGATGCTCGCCATGAGCGGAGGCGTCGACTCGTCCGTCGCCGGTGTGCGCCTGCTCGAAGCCGGGCACGAGGTGGTCGGCGTCACGATGCGGTTGTGGGGCGGCGAGAGCGACACCGGATGCTGCAGCGTCGCCGACGTCGACGACGCACGTCGCGTCGCGCAGCAACTGGCGATCGACCACGTGGTGTTCAACTTCGCCGACGACTTCCATGAGCACGTCGTCAACCCGTACGTGTCGGCGCACGTCAACGGCCGCACGCCGAATCCGTGCATCGAGTGCAACCGCCACGTCAAGTTCGCGCGGCTGACCGCACGGGCGGAGGTTCTGGGGTTCGACGCGGTCGCGACCGGACACCACGCGCGCGTCGGGCGCACCGCGGACGGTCGCTACACGCTCGAGCGCGCCGTCGATCGGGCGAAGGACCAGAGCTATGTGGTCCACATGCTCGACCAGCGCGACCTCGCCAGCACGTTGTTCCCGGTCGGCGGCATCACCAAGGCCGAGGTGCGCCGCATCGCCGACCGCCTCGGTCTGCGCACCGCGGCGAAGCCCGACAGCCAGGACGTGTGTTTCATCACCTCGACCGGCGGACGCGAGCAGTTCCTCGGAGGCCGGATCCCGTTCCGGCGAGCCGACGTCGTCGACACCGATGGTCGACCGGTCGGCACGATCGACGCGCTCGAGTTGGTGACGATCGGTCAGCGGCGCCGGCTCGGCCTGCCGGGCGGCGGACCGAAGCGGTTCGTGGTCGGAGTCGATCACACCGAAGCGACCGTGACGATCGGGTCGGCTGACGATCTCGTCGACACCGCTCTACGGGTGTCGGACGTGTCGTGGGTCGACGAGCCGCGCGCTGGTGACGTGCTCGTGCAGTGCAGCGCCCACGGTGCTCCGCACCCGGCGACGATCGCACCGTCGCCCGTCGGGATCGACGTCACATGGTGGGAGCCGCAGCGCCGCGTCGCACCCGGTCAGAGCGTAGTGTTCTACGACCCGTCCGATCGGATGGTCTACGGCGGCGGCTTCGCCGCCAGTTGAACAGAGTGGTCTCGCCGTCTGAGCGATGACGCCGTCAGCCGACGGGGAGGTGGCGCGTGCGCGCGGCCAGCAGCGCTCGGCCGGGACGGGTCGGGCTGGTGAGGAATGCGGTCAGGTGGATCGCGCGGCCGCGTGGGTGTTGTCGGGTCGGAGCGAGCAGTGCGGTCACGGTTACCGCGGCAGCGACCTCGATCGCGTTCCCCGTCGTGGGCCCCGTGAGATCGGCGGCCTCGGTGTCGATGGGTGCGAGGCGGATCCGGGTGATCTCCGACCGGCGAAGCATCAGCGTCTCGCCCAGCACGATCGGGTCGTGGAGCGCGAGACCCGCCGGCACCAGCACCAGCCATCGTCGAGACAACTGGTGCCAGCGACGTGGCAGCGCCACCGTCGCGACGATGGCGAATGCGGTCACGATCGCGCCCGGTATCCACGCCCGGGCCGCGAGCAGGAGTGGACCGGCCATGAGCACGATGGCCCAGAGCACCCAGGCGAGGACCGCGACGGAGGCGAACCCCAGCGGTGGGCGCAGCGGGTGTCGTTCCTCGTCACCGTACGACGACGCCTGGACGAACAGCCGTCCGACCTCTCCAGACATCGCGACGAGCGTGGCCAGTGCGCCGACGATCACCAGTTCGAGGCCGTCGGCCGTGTCGCCGCCAGCGAGCAGGGTCGTGAGGCCGGCGACCGGTGCGAGAGGGACGATCACGCGGGTCGCCGTCAACGAAAGTGTCGCGGGCACCGCCATGGCGGCGACGCCGGCCACCCACCCGACGACGGCGCCGGCGGTCGCAACGGCCTCGATGGCATCGCTGCGGCCGCTCACCGCCGACGCCACCGCCGGCCAACCGACCGCGGCGGCGGCGATCCACGTGGCGCGGAGCATCCACGGCAGCCAACTGATGCGGTCGCCAACGGACTTCGGCATCGCACCAGGATGCCCGTGATGGGTCGAGTTGGGCTGGTCCGGAGTCGTGACTGGCGCGCGTGCCGTGCCACGATGACGCGCAGCGCCAACCGGCGCCGACCGAGCGGGTCCGCACGGACCGACGAATGATGTGCGAGTGACGTGCGTGACACGCGCGGGCAACCAGCGAAGAGGACGGAGGTGGAGGTGCCGCAGACCGAATCTCGGTTGGCGGGAGTCGCGTCGCCGTTCGACGGACTCCTCCCGGGCGCCGCGACGGGTGTCGGGAGCCTCCCGCATCGCGACGCGCGCGCCGCCGCCGAGTTCTCGCTGCGCGA
>DASUEW010000039.1:0-3674 GCA_036274875.1 Ilumatobacteraceae bacterium | reverse complement strand
GCCGCGGCCGGGTCAGCGGGTCAGGCGGCGTCGTCTTCGGTGGCCGCGATCGGCGTGGTCATCTCGGTGCCGTCGGGTCGCATGAGGTGCCACCGACCGTCGGAGTCGCGCCAGGTTCGGTAGCCGCGGTTCTTCCAGCGGTTGTGGCGGCCGCACAGCGGTGTCCCGTTGGCAGGATCGGTCGGACCGCGGGTCGCGGATCCCCATGGGTTGTCGTGGTCGATCTGAGATCGTCTCGCCGGGAGCCCGCATCCGGGCCACAGACATCGTCGGTGCTGCAGCAACACGGCGTCGCGCGCGCCACCTGTGAACACCCGCCGGGTACGACCCAGGTTGATCACCACCCCTGCCGAGTCGAACACGACACGGCGAACGTGGCCGATGAGCACGGCCGCGACGACGTCGGCCGGATCCATCGCGACGCCGGTGTCGGTCTCGCATCGCCGCTGTTCGAACTCCGCCGGGTCGGAGACCGGTCTCGGCCCACCGAGCGCGTGCGCGAGGTGTTCTTCCAAGGTCTTGTTGTCGACGATCACGTTGGCCAACGGCTCGGGACGTTGGGCGTCGGCCGGTGTGGACGCGGCGGCCATGAAGATCGCGTGGATCGCGTCGAACCGGCGTTGCGCATCTGTTCGCTGCATCAGCGCGGCGCAGGCGGCGTCGCCGAAGCGTTGGCGCACTTCCGCCCAGTCAGATGCGAACTCGGCGTCGCAGAACCGCTCGAAGATCGTCTGCATCGCCGAACCCTGCGCCGCCCCGCCGTGCGCCTCGAGGTGATAGCTGCCGTCGAGCTCGACGAGGTGCGCGTTGCGGCGCTCGTGTGTCCGTTCGTGATCGCGGCGGGCGCCGTCGGCGTCCGCCAACGTCTCCCAGCGGCGCACGACGATCCGGAATTCCTCGAAGTCGAGCCGCCGCGCATGGCCCACGAGCGCCTCCTCCGACTCGGGCAGCTGGGTTGCGCACCGCGGGTTCGCGTGCACCCTGGCCAACTCACGCACCTGATCGACACCCACCTCACCGGCCCGCAACGCAGCGCGCAACGATTCGAGGTCGCGCAGTGCTCGCATCGTCTGCAGCCGGTGCATCGTCTCGGCTCTCGAGCAGTTCGTCAGCGCCTGCGCCCACCCTCGCACCGACACGTGACCATCGGCGACGTACCGCCGGCGGCGATCGGCCTCGTCCAGCACATCGACGATCGCCGACTCCACGAACCGCCGCGCCCGCTCCATCTCGACCAACGCCTCGTCGAGATCGCCGTCGGCGAGCGCCGCCACCTCCGCCGGCGACAGGAGCGTGATCGTTCCCATGCGTCCATCATCGTCAGGGGGTGTGACACTGGCCGGCGGTGCGGAGGGTCCGCGATGGAGGGTGGACGACATGGCCGAGCAGACCGAGCATTGGCAGATCGGCGGCGTCGGGCTGACCGGCATCGTGGAGGCGGAGACGTCGGGAATACCGCCGCAGTTCTTCTTCCCGGACATCGTGGCCGACGACGTCACGACGGTCGACTGGTTGTCGGACGGTGCGGCGTCGACGGACGGGACGATCGCGTTCCGGGTCCAGGCGTTCGTGGTCGAGACCGGTGGGCGGATCGTGCTCATCGATCCGTGCGTGGGCAATGCCAAACAGCGCGGGCTGCCGTTCTGGAACGACTTGCAGCTGCCGTGGCTCGAGCGCTTCACGCAGGCCGGCTTCGATCCGGACAACGTCGACCTCGTCGTCCACACCCATCTCCACGAGGACCACATCGGCTGGGACACACATCGCAGAGACGGCGAGTGGGTGCCGACGTTCACCAACGCGCGTCACGTGTACGTCGGCGACGAGCTCGACTACGCGGTTCGCGCCGATCGCCGCACCAAGGACGATCCGTACGCCGACTCGATCGCCCCGATCCTCGACGCCGGACTCGGCGACATCGTCGGGGCGGATGCGACGCTTGCTGACGGCGTGCGCCTCGTTCCGACGCCTGGCCACACGCCTGGCCACGTCGCCGTCGCCATCGACACGTCCGGTGATCCACTCGTCGTCTCCGGCGACCTGCTCCACCACCAGGTGCAGCTCGCCAACCCGCGGCTCGCCGAGATCGCCGACTGGGACGTCGAGCTCGCCCGCCAGACCCGCTCGGCGTTCTTCAGCGAGCATGCCAGGGCCGGGTCGATCGTCGCCGGCACACACTTCCCGATCTCGCCCGTCGGGCGCATCGAACCCGACGGGGCGGCGTGGCGATTCCGGGTCGAGCCCGGAAGCGTCGATCGACCCTGAATGACCAGACGCGTGGCGTGGATCAGACGCCAGGCCGCGGGATGTTCACATGCGGCCGCGATAGGTCGCCCGATTGCCGGAGGCGTCCTTGTTGAGACGCTTCGACAGGTGCAGGCCCTCGAGCACGAACTCGACGGCCGCGGCGACGGCGGCCGGCGACTCGTCCCCACCCGTGAGATGGAGCACCGGAATCCGCAACGCGGGCACGGTGTCGACGAGTCCGGCGAGCTGGGCACTCGTGACGTCCTCGCCCGTGTGGGCGATCGCACCCTCCTCGAACGCGGTCACCACGTCGCGGGTCTGCTCGGGCTCGACGCGGTCCTTGAACACCGTGAGCACTGCGCCCTTCACGAGGTTCTCGAAGATCGCACCTTCGCGCCCCTCCTCGAGCGACTCGATCTCGATCTTGCCGATCGAGCTGGCGGCCAAGGCCTCCAGATCGTCGACGCGGGCGACGACGGACCGCTCGCCCGAGCGGAGTCCGCGGCGCAACGCGTTGGCGGCCAGCGCCTCGTAGTTGGCGACGCTCAGGCGCACGCTCACACCGCTGCGCTGGTTGACGTGGTTGCTGGCGCGGGCGAGATGGCTGACCGTGGCGATGACCTGGCCGAGGTACTCGGGCACGAGCACGCCGGCGCCACCCAGGCCCGACGGATCGTCGGTCGGTGCGGCGATGTCGAGCGGCCGCGCCTCCTGGCGCATGATCGCGTACTCGATGTCGATCTCGAGCGGATAGTGGGTGCGGATCTGACTACCGAAGCGGTCCTTCAACGGGGTGATGATGCGCCCCCGGTTGGTGTAGTCCTCGGGGTTGGCGGAGGCGACGAGCATCAGGTCGAGCGGCAGGCGGATCTTGTAGCCACGGATCTGGACGTCGCGCTCCTCGAGCACGTTGAGCATGCCGACCTGGATGCGCTCGGCGAGATCGGGGAGCTCGTTGATGGCGAAGATCCCGCGGTTCGTGCGCGGCACGAGGCCGTAGTGCAGCGTCAGCTCATCCGACAGGTACCGGCCCTCGGCCACCTTGATCGGGTCGACCTCACCGATCAGGTCGGCGATCGACGTGTCAGGCGTCGCGAGCTTCTCGCCGAAGCGGTCGTCGCGGTGCACCCAAGCGATCGCCGTCTCGTCACCGTCCTGGGCGACGACGTCGCGGGCGTACTTCGACACGGGCGCGTATGGATCGTCGTTGATCTCGCTGCCGGCGATGATCGGCATCCACTCGTCGAGCAGGTTGGTGAGCGAGCGGATGATGCGCGTCTTGGCCTGACCCCGCTCGCCGAGGAAGATCACGTCGTGGCCGGCGAGCAGCGCGTTCTCGAGCTGGGGGAACACGGTGTCCTCGTAGCCGAGCACCTCGGGGAACAAGCGCTCCCCCGCGCGGATCCGGGCCGCCGCGTTGCGCCGGA
>DASUEW010000038.1:0-3238 GCA_036274875.1 Ilumatobacteraceae bacterium | reverse complement strand
GAACGTGCGACCGTCAGCGACGAACGTTCGACGGACGCCGGATTCCTCGGCGCGGCCGAGATGTCCGCCGATGCCCAACGTCTCTACGACGACGACGTCGAGGAGCTCGGCTACGTGATGAACGTGTCCAAGCTGTGGGCCCACCAGCCCGGAACACAGATCGGGCTGTTCGAGCTGTTGGGGCAGACGGTCCGCGCCGGTTCGTTGACGTTTCGCCAACGCGGCATCCTCGTCACCGCCTGCGCGTCGGCGCTGGGCGACTCGTACTGCTCGCTGGCCTGGGGCGACAAGCTGGCCGGCGAAGCGGGCGCCGACCTGGCCGGCGGTGTGCTGCGGGGCGACGATGACCGGCTGGACGACTCAGAGCGGGCGTTGGCCCGGTGGGCGCGCCGAATCACCTTCGACCCCAACGCCACCGACGCCGGCGACGTCCAAGCGTTGCGCGACGCCGGCTACGACGATGGGCAGATCTTCGCGATCACGGTCTTCGTGGCCCTCCGCATCGCGTTCTCCACCGTCAACGACGCGCTCGGAGCGCGACCCGACCGCGCCCTCGGCGAGAGCGTTCCCGCGCCGGTCCGCGACGCGGTCACGTTCGGGCGACCGGTCGGCATCGGCGAGTGACGTGACCTCCGGCGGCGGCCGGACCGATCAGACCCAGACCGATCAGACCGGGTACGTGACGCCCGTGAGGTCTTCCGAGACGGCCCACAAGCGGCGCTGGATGTCCGCGTCGTGCGACTGCCTGCTCGATTCGACCAGCTTGGGATGTCCCCGCAGCTCGCGGAAGCGGTCGGGTCCGTAGTACTGGCCACCGATGACTGCCGGGTCGGTCGCCGCGCGCAGCGTCGGCAGCGCACCCATCGAGGCGCTCTGCGAGACCAACCTGCCGAAGGCAGCGTTGAGCGCGTGGAGAACTCTCGGGGAGCGAACGAGCTCGGTGTTCGAGACGCCGGGGTGCGCGGCGACGGCGATGGTGGTGGAGTCGGCGCTGGCGAGCCGGCGCTGGAGCTCGTAGGTGAACATCAGGTTCGCCAGCTTCGACCGCCCGTAGGCCGCGACCCGGTTGTAGCCGCGCGCGGCCTGCAGGTCGTCGAAGTCGATCCGAGCACGGATCCGGTGCGCGACGCTGCTGACCGTGACGACCCGCGAGCCCGCGACGGCGAGCAGCCGGTCGAGCAGCAGACCAGTGAACGCGAAATGACCGAGGTGGTTCGTGCCGAACTGGAGCTCGAAACCGTCCACCGTCGTCGTCCGGGGTGTGTACATGACGCCGGCATTGTTGATCAGCAGATCGATCTGCGCGTGGGCCACCCGCAGGCCTTCGGCCGCAGCGCGCACCGAGTCCAACGAGGACAGGTCGAGGAGCTGGACGACGACCTCTGCGCCCGGATGGTCCGCGGTGATGGCCGCCGCGGCGGCCTTGCCCTTGTCGAGGTTGCGGACCGCGAGCACGACGGATGCGCCACTGGCAGCCAGTGCCCTGGCCGTCTCGAGTCCGAGCCCCGTGTTGGCGCCGGTGACCACCGCGAGGCGGCCCGTCTGGTCGGGCATGTCGCTGGCGGTCCACTGGTTGGCGCTCATCGACCGTTCCTCATCAACCTGCCCATGGTTGCGCAATGCCACCGGGCAGGCAACCCGTGCCTTCCCACTCGAGCCTTGACACCCTCGATCCTATTTCATGTATTGTGCATAATCGCGACCCGGGGGAGACGCAGGTCTGCCGGACCGCGTCAGGGTGTGCGACAACCGCACCACCTGACTGTTGGCGAAGCCGAGGGGAGTACAGCATGAAGACGACGAGCATCCGGTACACAGGCTTGGTTGCCCTGTTGGCGTTGGGGCCGGTCGCGGCGTGTGGTGATGACGACGACGCAGGAGGTTCCGGCGACGACGGCGGACGCTCCGTCATCCGTTTCGCATTCGCCCCGGATCCGGTGTGGGACTACATGAACGACAACGGGATCATCGTGGAGTGGGAGGAGGCGAACAACGCCCGCATCGTCACGAGCACGACGTGGGACGAGTTCACCTACTTCGCCGGCGGCCACGGCGACATCGTCTCGATGGCCACCCAGGAGACTCCTGTGCTCGAGTCCGAGACCGACATCGAGACCGTGACGTTCGGCAAGTACAACTACCAGCGGGTGCCCATGCTGCGGCGCGCCGGCGATCCCTACGAGACCCTGGCCGACGTGCCACTGGGCTCGAATATCTGTGTCAGCAGTCCCGTGTCGAACACCGGATTCTGGACGATCGCCGCCAAGGAGCTGCACGATCTCGACTACCGCGTGGGTGGCGGCGATTTCAACCTCATCGTGAACGACCACTTCGTCAACCCCACCAACTTGCTCCGCGGCGACTGCGAGGTCGCGGCCGTGATCCCGGAAGCCGCGGTGCCGCAGCTGCGGGAAGGCTCGATCGAGCTCATGTACGACGGCAAGGCGCCCTTCCAGCTGTACACCGAGTTCGCCCCCGTCAGTGACGGCGAGAATCACGTGATGGGGAACAACTTCACCGCCACCGCGGAGTGGTTCGATGCCAACGAGGATCTCGCCGCGGCCTTCCTCGATCTGTGGCAGACCGGCATCGAGGCCTGGAACGAGAACCAGGCCGAGATCATCTCCACCTACCCGCAGCACTTCTCGGTCGAGGACGACGCCGACGTCGAGTTCATGCAGGAGTACATGGCCGGCGAGAACAACTGGTTCGTCGACAGCGTCTACCTCGAAGACGAGGAATGGATCGAGGTCGAGACCGCGATCTGGGAGCTGATGAAGAACCTCGATCCGGAGAACCCCAACTATCTTGCGGCCGACGCCCCCACACCGCGCTTCGAGGTCGTCGATCCGCCGGAGTGATCGACTCCACCCGACCTCGCCCAGACGAAAGGACCCAGAGTGGAGACCACCGCAACGGTTCCTGACACGTCCGGGGGAGGTCGGGTCTCCGAGCAGGACATCGCCCGGAGGACTCGACATCGGGAGCTCGCCGTGACCTGGTTCTGGCGGATCCTCGGCTACGTGTTCGTGCTGTCGTTCTGGGAGTACGCGTCCGGGACCCTCATGGACGAGAACCTGCTGCCGTCACCGACCCGGGTGCTCGACACGTTCGGCGACATCTGGCGCAGCGGCGACATGCCCAGCGCGTTCCGTGCCACCCTCACGCGCATCGCGGTGGGCTTCACGCTGTCGTTCCTCGTCGGCGCCGCGGTCGGAGTGCTCATGCAGAACCGCTG
>DASUEW010000037.1:0-2157 GCA_036274875.1 Ilumatobacteraceae bacterium | reverse complement strand
CCGAAGCCGTGCCCTCAGCCGTTGAGTGCATCGGCGTCACGAAGAGCTACCACACCGGGGCTCGAGAGGTCGCGGCACTGCGCGGCGTGGGATTCGCCGTGCCAGCGGGATCGTGGGTGGCGCTGATGGGCGCGAGCGGGTCGGGGAAGTCCACCCTCCTGCAGCTCCTCGGCGGGCTCGACCGGCCCGATGCCGGGACGATCAGCATCGGTGGCGAGCCGCTCGAGCACCTCTCGGAGACGGGCCGCGCACTGCTGCGGCGGCGCCGGATCGGCTACGTGTTCCAGTTCTTCAACCTCGTCTCGAACCTGACCGTCGCCGAGAACGTCGAGTTGCCGTTGCTGCTGGTCGGCACGCCCCGACGCGACGCTCAGCGGCGGCGCGCCGAGCTGCTCACCGCGTTGGGGATCGGCGATCTCGGCGGCGCCGCGCCGGCCGAGCTCTCCGGCGGACAACAACAGCGCGTAGCGATGGCGCGCGCGCTCGCCAACCGACCCGACGTGCTCCTCGCCGACGAGCCCACCGGCAACCTCGACAGCGCCAGCTCCCAGGAGATGCTCGCCTTGCTCCGCCAAACCCATGAGCTGGGGCAGACGATCGTGATGGTCACCCACGATCCCGGCGTCGCCAGCGCCGCCGATCGGGTGCTGCTGATGTCCGACGGCCAGATCGTCGACGACCGGACGAACGACCAACCGGCCACCACCACCAGCGCCACCGCCACCGCCACCACCGCCACCACCGCCACCGAAGTCGGGCCGTCGATCGGGTCATGAACGTGGAGGCGCTGACCCGCCTGGTCCGGATGTCGTTGCGGGGGCGTCGGCTGCTCGGCACCGCGCTGTTCGTCGGGGTCGTCACCTTGGCCTCGGCCGCGTTCGTCGCCGGGATCGAGAGCCGCCAGGATGCCGGCCGACTCTGGGACGCCGCGTTCGATCGGGCGCTGGGCCCGCACGTGACGCTCAGCGCCGCGACCGAAGACGACTTGCTCGCCGCGAGCGCCGACCCGAGGATCCTGGCCACGTCCGGGCCGATCGCCGGGATCGGGGATGTCAACCTGGTACGCGCTGACGGCGACATCGAGGTCGTCGCGCGCGCCGCTGACGCGTCGAACCCGCCGGCCGTGGCCGCGCCGTACGTCGTTGACGGCCGGCTCGCGGCCACCGGCTCGGAGATCGCGATCGAGCAGAGCTTCGCCGACGATGTCGGCATCACCATCGGCGATCGCGTCGAGTTGCGCCACGAGTCCGCCACCGCGCAGTACCTCGTCGTCGGGTTGATCCTCGACTTCAACGACTGCTTCTACCCGCAGTGCGATCCGGGTGTCACGTGGACCGCCCCCGCGGGCCTCGACCAGCTCGGCCCGGGCGACCACTTCGTGCAGATGTACCTGCGTCTCGCCGACGCCGACTCCGCGCCGGCCTTCGTCACCGACACGCTCCGGGCCCACGGCGATCGGCTCGGCGGCAGCCAGGACTGGCTCGACACGCGGGGCGACGCACTCGCGGTCAACGACTTCTTCGGTGTGTTCCTGTCCGGCTTCGGGGTGTTCGTCCTCATCGCCGCCGGCATCGTCGTCGCCGGTTCCGTCACGAATCGCGTGCTCGCCCGCCGGCGCGACATCGGGTTGCTCAAGGCGGTCGGCGTCACCCCGGCCCAGGTCGTCACCGCGATCACGGTCGAGCACGTCCTGCTCGGCGGTCTCGCGGTCGTACTCGGATGGATCCTCGGATCGCTCGTCGTGCCGGCGATGCGGATCGGTGTCACCGAGGTGCTCGAACCCGGCGGGCTGTCGTGGTCGGCCGGTCCGCTCGTGGTCACGGCTGCGGTGATGGCCGTCGTCATCGTGGTGGCCACCGTCGCGCCGGCCATGCGGACCGCCCGCCTCTGCGCCGCGACCACGCTTCGGCCGCCGGCCGATCCGGGCCGCTCGACGTGGCCGGCCCGGCTGGCCGGCCGGCTCGGCGCCGGCCCGGTCGTGCTCGGCGGGGTCAAAGATGTCGTCCAGCGCCCGTTGCGCACGATCCTCGCCGCGCTGTCGGTCGTGCTCGCTGTCGTCGCCCTGATCGTCACGCTCGGCTTCGGTGCCACGGTCGACCTGACCACGGCCCAGTCCGATGTGGTCGGCGATCCGTGGGACGTGCTCGTGGTACCGGC
>DASUEW010000036.1:0-4177 GCA_036274875.1 Ilumatobacteraceae bacterium | reverse complement strand
ACCACCGAGGCGTTGGCGACGTCCTCCCCCGGCTGCACGACGTTGACCACCGACGTTGGCGGGCGCAACGAGCGCGGCGCCCACGCCTCCAAGAACCCCCAACCGGCGTTGTTCGTGACCGTGATGTTGACGAGCGCGGCCTGCACGCCCGGCGACGGCGTCGTGAGATCGACCAACCGCGTCGTGTCGGATCGCACATCGCCGGCCGTGACGCCGAGCCCGGTGCGGGTGTCGTAGGCGCGCGTCGGTGCGATCGCGGCAAATGCCAGGTTCGACGGCGTCGGTGACGCCGTCTGGCCGTTCCACACGATCTTGCGCACCTGGCCGTTGCCGTTGAGCGTGTAGTAGAGCGCCAATCGACCGGTCTCGTCGAACGCGAACACCATGTCGGCGATCCCGACGACATCCGTCGCCCACGGCTCGTCGTAGTCGATCGAGCCATTGGCGCGCCGCAGGAAGATGCGGCCGGTGCCGGCGTCGGCGAACAGGTACCCGCCGTCGAGCTCGGGCGGCCACAAGCCGTCGGGCACGAACGCCCCACCCGTGATGACCGTGCCCACCGAACGCGGGTAGTCCGTCAGCGGATCGGTGACGCCCGCCGGTGGGCCACCGGGGCAGAACCCCTCGCACTGGTTCCAGCCGTAGTCGCGACCGATGCCGCCCTCGTCGACCTCTTCACGGCTGCCCGCCCCGACGTCGTTGATGAAGAACCGGTCACCTCCACCATTGGGATCGAACGCGATCCGGAACGGGTTGCGTAACCCCCAGGCGAACAGCTCCTGGCAGCTCGTCATCGGCGTCGACGGGAGGTTGCCGCGCGTCGCGCAGCGCTCGGTGCCGGCACCCGACAGCGGGTTGCCGGGCGCCGGCTGACCGTCGAGCGTGATGCGCAGGATCTTGCCGTTGAGCAGCGAGAGGTCGCGGGCGGCGTTGATGCCGCCGGGACGCGGGTCGATCCCGGCGTCGCCGATCGAGACGTACAGGTGACCGTCGGATCCGACGTCGAGGTCGCCGCCGTTGTGGTTGCCGCCCACCGACGAGATGTCGTCGACCAGCACGGTCTCGCTCGCCGGGTCGATCAGACCGTCCATCGTGAACCGGCTCACGCGGTTGACACAGTCGTTCGGGGCACCCGGCGCATCACGCGTGTAGTACACGTAGACGCGGCGGTTGGAGAGGTAGCCGGGATCGTGGGTGAACCCGAGCAGCCCGCGCTCGCCACCCGGACAGATGTTGGCGAGCGTCAGCACGGTCGGCATCGCCTGACCTGGGAACCCGGCGCGCACGCGGCCGCCCTGCTCGAGCACCACGATTCGACCGTCGGGGAGCGACTCGACAGCGGTCGGCTGAGAGAACGTGGTGACGAGGCTGTCCGTGAAGCCGGCGGGCACCGTGGCAGCCGACGCGGGCGTCGACTGCGCGCCGACGGCAACGGCGACCGGTACCAGGGTCGCGACGATGGTCAAGATGGTGGCTCGGCGCATGCCCGAACGGTAACGCGCACCGTCACGACGCACGGTTCGGGCGCAATTCGGGCGCAATTCGGGCGCAGTTCGGGCGCAGTTCGGGCGCATTCACACAGCATTCACATCCGAGCAACGGCCGGGAAATGGCCCGCTGCCAGTGTTCCGTCGGCCCACGCAATCCATCGGGCCATCTGAGTCGCGACAATCGCGGAACCACCCATTCCCATCGGTAATCGAGAGGACCAATTCGTGCCCTACCAAGCTGAGTACATATGGCTCGACGGCACCGAGCCGACGGCGCTGATCCGGAGCAAGACCAAGATCATCCCTGACGATGTGACGACGCCCCCGATCTGGGGGTTCGACGGCTCGAGCACCAACCAGGCGACCGGCGAGCACAGCGACTGCGTGCTGCAGCCCGTCTTCTGGTGCCCCGACCCGCTCCGAGGTGGCGATCACATCTTGGTGATGGCCGAAGTGCTCGACGCGTCGACGCTCAAGCCGCACGCGACGAACACCCGCGCGGCGTGCGCGAAGACGGCCAAGAAGTACGCCAGACACGAGATGATCTTCGGCATCGAGCAGGAGTACACGATGCTCCGCGCCGACGGCAGCCCGCTCGGGTTCCCCGAGAAGGGCGGCTACCCGCCGCCCCAGGGCCCGTACTACTGCGGCGTCGGTACGGGTCGGATCATGGGCCGCGACATCGTCGAGGAGCACACCCAGGCGTGCATCGACGCCGGGCTGTCGATCTCGGGCACCAACCCGGAGGTGATGCCCGGTCAGTGGGAGTACCAGATCGGCCCGCTCGACGCGCTCGCCGTCAGCGACCAGTTGTACGTGGCGCGCTGGCTGCTGCATCGCATCGCCGAGGACTACGACGTCATCATCAGCTTCGACGCCAAGCCCGTGCAGGGCGACTGGAACGGCGCCGGAGCTCACACCAACTTCTCGACCGCCGCGATGCGCGAGGGCTACGCCCCGATCGAACGGGCGTGCAAGGCGATCGGCAAGAAGCTCGAGCTCCACGTGAAGAACTACGGCTACGGCATCGAGGGACGCCTCACGGGTGCCCATGAGACGGCGCCGTTCGACAAGTTCTCCTACGGCGTGTCGGACCGCGGCGCCTCGATCCGGATCCCGTGGCAGGTCGAAAAGGACGGCAAGGGGTACGCCGAGGACCGCCGCCCGAACTCCAACATGGATCCGTACACCGTCACCCGCCTGATCGTCGACACCGTGTGTAGCGACGCCGAATGACGATCCGCGCGGTGCGCGGATTTGACGCAGACCCCCCCGACAACCGACAGACTGTGAAGGTGAGCGAGATGCTCGACCAACACCGCGAGTACGTGCTGCGCACGGTGGAAGAGCGCGGAGTCCGCCTGGTACGCCTGTGGTTCACCGACGTACTGGGCAACCTGAAGAGCTTCGCGATCAGCCCGGCCGAGCTCGAGAACGCGCTCGAGGACGGGATGACGTTCGACGGCTCGTCGATCGACGGCTTCTCGCGCGTCCAGGAGTCCGACGTCCTCGCGATCCCCGACCCCGACACGTTCGAGCTGATCCCGTGGGGCGATCGCGACGCCCCCGAGGCACGCGTGTTCTGCGACATCCATCACCTCGACGGAACGCCGTTCGAGGGCGATCCTCGCCAAGTGCTCCGGCGGCACATGCGCACCGCCCACGAGCGCGGGTTCACGTTCTACGTCGCCCCCGACATCGAGTTCTTCTACTTCGAGCAGCCCGAGCCCGGCCAACCGCCGCGCCCCCTCGACAACGGCAGCTTCTTCGACCTGACCACCAACGATGCGGCTGGGAACCTGCGCAAGCAGACGATCCGCAAGCTCGAGCAGCTCGGCATCCCCGTCGAGTACAGCTTCCACGAGGACGCACCGAGCCAGCAGGAGATCGACCTGCGCCACACCGACGCGCTGTCGATGGCCGACAGCGTGATGACGTTCCGGCTGGTGGTCAAAGAGGTCGCCGCGGGTGAGGGCGTCTACGCAACGTTCATGCCCAAGCCGCTCGAGGGCGTGCAGGGCTCCGGCATGCACATCCACATGTCGTTGTTCTCGGGCGATGACAACGCGTTCTACGATCCTGACGACCCGCACAACCTGTCGCCGGTGGCGAAGGCGTTCATGGCGGGCTTGCTGCACCACGCGGCCGAGATCACGGCGATCACGAACCAGACCGTCAACAGCTACAAGCGGCTGGTGCCCGGTTTCGAGGCGCCGGTGCACGTGAGCTGGGCGCGCAACAACCGCAGCGGGTTGATCCGCGTCCCGGTGCCGAAGAAGTCGAACCCGAACGCGACACGCATCGAGTACCGCTCGCCCGACCCGGCGTGCAACCCGTACCTCGCGTTCAGCCTGTTCCTGGCCGCCGGCCTTCGTGGCATCACAGAGAACTACGAGCTGCCCGTCGAGGCCGACGCCAACCTGTTCGAGATCGGCGACGACGTGCTGGCCAAGCTCGGGATCTCGCAGCTCCCGCAGTCGCTCTCGGACGCGCTGAAGGCGATGGAGAAGTCCGAGCTCGTCCACGAGGCGCTCGGTGAGCACATCTTCGAATGGTTCCTGCGCAACAAGCGCAGCGAATGGCGCAGCTACAAGACCCAGGTCACCCCGTTCGAACGGGACCGCTACCTCGGGACGTTGTGACCGTGTCCGCCCGCGAGTCGATGTTGGCCGTCGTTCCCGACCCGG
>DASUEW010000035.1:0-3272 GCA_036274875.1 Ilumatobacteraceae bacterium | reverse complement strand
GGCGACTGACATCGCCGCCGGAATGCCGCTCCGCACTGATCGTTCTGCGCTCACGATCGACATTGCGTCGTGAGTGACGAGCGGGCAATCTGCGCCACTACCGGGCGGTGTCACACCTCGCGTGCAGAATCTCCCTGTGAGCACTCGCGACCCAACCGACGACCCGGTGCCGCGCACCGTCGTGCTCGACCTCGACGAGGCCTTCCGTGTGCTGGAGGCGCTCGAGGATGCCCGCCTCGCTCTGCGCGAGCGTGGCGCCGCTCCTGGGCTGCAGGACGAACTGGCGACGGTGATCCGCGTCCTCCACGGTAAGTTGGGTCTCGATGAAGGTGGTGTGCTGTGACTGAGGCCGACGTTCTTCTGCCGGCCGAAGCGGCGCGGCGTCTAGGCGTAGCAACCCGTGTCATCGTGCAAGCGATGTACGAGAAGAAGCTCCCGCGAGTGAAGCTCGAAGATGGCACCCTCGGCGTCCCGGCTGAGGCGCTCGACACCTTTCAAGTGCCAAGCGCCTGAGCACAGATAAGCGTTCGTTGGAGTCCCGCGGAGTGGTGTAGCTCGGGGTGAGCCCGGCTTGGTCGCTGTCGCTGGTTGTTGATCTTGTCAGGCGGTGATCGCCAGTTGCACCTCCTCGGCGGGCATGTCGGTGGGTGTGGTGTGGAGCAGGGCCATGGATTCTTCGGAGAGGTAGCGCCGTTCGGCGACGGCCCATTCGTCGTGGGTTTCGACGATGACAGCGGTGACCAGCCGCAGGGCGGCGTCGTCGTTGGGGAAGATCCCCACGACGTTGGTGCGTCGCTTGATCTCAGCGTTCAACCGTTCGAGCGGGTTGGTCGACCACAGCTTGCGCCAGTGGGCGAGCGGGAAGTGCGTGAACGCCAGCAGGTCCTCGGCGGCATCGGCGAGCATGGCGGCCACGTCAGGGAACTGCGGTTCGAGGGTGGCGACGATCTCGGTCAGCTGCGAGCGGACGTGGGACGGGTCGGGTTGAGCGAAGATCGTGCGGATCGCGGCGGCGACCATGTCGGCCGACGCCTTGGGGACCTTGGCCAACACGTTGCGCATGAAATGCACCCGGCAGCGTTGCCACGAGGCGCCGACCATCACCGCAGCGATCGCCTGCTTGAGGCCGGCGTGGTGGTCGGAGATCACTAGCTGCACCCCGGCGAGTCCGCGGGTGCGCAGTGATCGCAAGAACGCGGTCCAGAACGCGCCGTTCTCGGTGTCGCCGATGTCGACGCCGAGCACTTCACGGTCGCCGGTGGCGGTGACACCGGTGGCGACCACGATGGCGCGGGACACGACCCGGCCACGGACGCGGCCTTTGACGAAGGTGGCGTCGACGAACACGTAGGGGAACTCGACATGGCCGAGGGTGCGGGTGCGGAACGCTTCGAGGTCGTCGTCGAGCTGCGCGCAGATCCGCGACACCTCGGACTTGGAGATCCCCGCCTCCAGGCCGAGGGACTTGACGAGGTCGTCGACCTTGCGGGTCGACACGCCGTGGACGTAGGCCTCCATCACCACCGCGAACAGGGCGCGGTCGATCCGGCGCCGACGCTCGAGGACCGTCGGGAAGAACGAGCCCTTGCGGAGCTTGGGGATCGCCAACACGACATCGCCGGCCTTCGTCGACAACAGGCGCGATCGTGTGCCGTTGCGCTGGTTGGTGCGGGTGTCGGTGCGCTCATGCGGTGCAGCGCCGATCTCCTCGGTCGCTTCGGCGTCGATCAACGCCTGGATCACCATCTCCACGCTGCGACGGATGACGTCGATGTCGCCACCGGCACGCAACGCGTCGAGCAGCTCGGACAGGTCAAACTCATGAAGGGCCATCGGTGTGAACTCCGTTTCGTGAACCCGGGAAGGAACACGACAACGATCACGCCGATGGCCCACCTCAACGGTGGACCCTCACCTCAGTTACACCACCCCACGGGACGGGATCTCTGGTTGAGCCGGCTCAGCCCACGTCCGCGGCCGGCACGTCTGGTCGCCGGCTCGGCTACGTCCGGTGCGACGCGACTTGCGGTGGCGACGCGACGGTCGACGCGGCCCGCGCTGATTGTTCGCGGTGGCCAAGGCGAGCCATAGCGCGGCGGACGGGAAGGATCCACCGATGCGCAGTGGCACCGAACCGGCGGTGCGCGAGTCGCGTCTCCCGCACTGCGGCGGCGTGGCGCAGCGCGTTTGCGGTGTCGTGACGAACGGACTCGAGCTCGGCCGCGACCCGGTAATCGTCGAAAAGCATGTTCGGCTCCCTGTGACCTGGCACGCACGGATGTGGATGCTGCTGTGCATCGTGCGCCCCACCGGTCGAGGATCGGTCAAGGATTGGTCAAGGTCGCCTCCTGTGATCCGCTTGCTTGGGGAAACGCCTGGCTCGATGCAGTCCGCAGACGTAGCGTTCGGCCGTGCACGTGCAGGTGCGGGTGCTCGGGCCGACCGATGTCGTCGGCGACGAAGCGACGATTCACAGCGCCTCGGCGCCCAAGCTGCGCCAGGTGCTCGCCGTGCTGGCGGTGGCCCGCGGTGACTCGGTCCACCGCGCAACCCTTGCGCATGCCCTCTGGCCGGGAGGCGAACCGCCCTCGGCGAGCAAGACGATCCAAACGTACGTCTGGACGCTCCGGCGCACGCTCGGGGCACACGCCATCGTCACCGACGGACCGCAGTATCGGCTCGGGCCCGACGTCGGGGTGGACGTCAGCGAGTTCGAGGCCGCTGTCGCCGAGGCCCGAGACACGCTGAGCGAAGGGCGCGCGTGCGACGCAGTCGAGCGCTTCGATCGCGCCCTCGGCCTGTGGCGCGGTCCGGCACTCGTCGACGTGCTCGATTGGGCCACGGGTCAGGCGGAGGCGGCGCGCCTCGAAGAACTACGCCGGTACGCGGAGGAGCTGCGCGGCGAGGCGCTGACCTCCTGCCGGCCTGACGGCGCGGCCATCGGCGAACTCGAGAAGCTCGCCCGATCCGAGCCGCTTCGCGAGCGTCGGTGGGAGCTGCTGGTCGGCGCGCTCACCCGTGCCGGACGCGCCGCCGAGGCGGTGCGGGCTGTGGGGCGAGCCCGCGAGCACCTCGCCGAGAGCGGCCTGGAGGTGGGCCGCGAGCTTCGACGCCTCGAGCTCGTGGCGTTGGTCCCCAGCGCGGTCGAAGAGCAGCCGGCGATCACGCCCCTGGTCGACGTCGTTTCCCTCCTTCCGCGGCCGGGCGAGGGTCGAGGTCGGTTGCCGCGATCGCACACGCGCCTGGTCGGGCGGGACCGCGACGTCGCCGCC
>DASUEW010000034.1:0-4130 GCA_036274875.1 Ilumatobacteraceae bacterium | reverse complement strand
CACGCCCAGACGACGAGCGCGAACGCCAACCCGAACGAGACCCAGACGGCGGCCTCGATCGCGGCTTCGCGCACGCGGATCACGTGCGCCTTGCGATGGATCACCAGGATGTCGACCATCAACAGCCCGACGATGATCGCCAGCAGTACGCCCCACTGCCACGCCTGCGCGTCGATGGCGGCGAAGTTGTCCCCGCCGTCACCTCCGTCGGCGGCGACGAGACCCAGTAGTCGCACGCGTCAGCCCCGGCCGAACAGTCCGCCGATCGACGGGCTGCTGCTGCTCCCCTGCCCCAACGTCGCCCCGATCCAGCCGAGGAGCTCGTTCGGGTTGCGGGTTTGAGTCCACACGCGACCAGGTCCTGAGAAGTCGAAGACCAGACCCTCGCCGCTCTTGAACGTCTGGACGAGACCGCCACTGGCCTTGCGGATCGACATCTGCACGGCCTCCTCGTAGGCGACCATGTGCCCCGTGTCGATCGTGATGTGCTGCCCGGGTTGGAGGTTCCACACCTCCAGCGCGCCGTAGCAGGCGAACACGACCTGCCCGGCACCGTCGGCGCGGATGATGAAACCACCTTCCGAGCCGAACATGTTCTTGAAGCCACCCCACTGCGTGTTGATCGCGACGGTCTGCTCGTTCGCCATCCACGAGCCCTTGGAGATGAACAAGGACTGGCCGGGACTGACCACGTACGTGGTGATGTCGCCGGGTAGCCGCGCCGCGACATCGACGAAGCCGCCCTCGCCGGGCGCGGTGTACGTGGAGACGAAGAAGCTCTCTCCGCCCAGCGCGGCACGCTTGAGCGACTTCATCACACCGCCCTCGGCCTTCGACGCGAGCGTCACGCCGGTTGACATGGCCATCATCGCCCCGGACTCGACGCGGACCTCCTCGTTTCCGCTGAGCGTGAGGCGGGCGACCCCGTATGCGGGTGTGTGGCGGGTTGCGATTTCCATGCGATCGACGCTACCGGCGGGCCGGCGTTCTACTTGGTCGACCCGGCCGTCCCGACGATCGCCTGGGCGGCGGCCAACCGAGCGATCGGAACGCGGAACGGCGAGCAGCTGACGTAGTCGAGCCCGGCGTCGTAGAACAGGGCGATCGACTCGGGATCTCCGCCGTGCTCGCCGCACACACCGAGCTTCAGCTGCGGCTTGGTCTTGCGGCCTCGCTCGGCGCCGATCTTGACGAGCTCACCCACGCCGCCGCGGTCGATCGTCTCGAACGGGTTGCGTTCGAGCAGCCCTTGCTCGAGGTAGGCGGGCATCATCCGGCTCTCGACGTCGTCACGGCTGAAGCCGAACGCCATCTGCGTGAGGTCGTTGGTGCCGAAGCTGAAGAAGTCGGAGACCTCGGCGATCTCGTCGGCGCGCAGCGCGGCGCGGGGCGTCTCGATCATCGTGCCGATCGTGATCTCGGGGCGCTTGCGGACACCCTTGTACTCGTCGTCGATCTCTTTTTCGACCCAGCTGCGGGCGAGCGCCATCTCCTCGCGCGTCACCGTGAGCGGGATCATGATCTCGACGACCGGGTTGCCACCAGCGGCGCGGAGCTTGGTCGCCGCGTCGAGCAGCGCGCGCACCTGCATCGCGTACAACCCCGGCTTGATGACGCCGAGCCGCACCCCGCGAGTGCCGATCATCGGGTTGTGCTCGGACCAGCTCTCGGCGGCCGCGAGCATCTCCTTCTCGGTGTCGCTCAGACCCGAGACGGCCTCCTTGATCCGCAGCTCCTCCGTCGACGGCAAGAACTCGTGGAGCGGCGGATCGAGCAGGCGCACGGTGACCGGCAACCCGTCCATCGCCGCCAGGATGTCCTCGAAGTCGGCCTGCTGCACCGCACGGAGCTCCTCGAGCGCCTCCGCTTCCTCGTCCTCGGTGTTGGCAAGGATCATCTTGCGCACGACCGGCAGCCGGTCGGGCGCCAGGAACATGTGCTCGGTGCGACACAACCCGATGCCTTCGGCACCCAGCTCGCGAGCGTTCGCGGCGTCCTCACCGGTATCGGCGTTGGCTCGCACGCCGAGCTTGCCGCGGCGGATCTCGTCCGCCCACGAGAGGAGCACGTCGAACTCGGCGGGCGGTTTGGCGGCCGCCATCTTCATCTCGCCGAGCACGACCTCACCACTCGTGCCGTCGACGGAGATCACGTCGCCCTCGTTGACGACGATGTCGCCGACCGAGAACTGCTTGCCGACGATCTTGATCGCCTCGGCCCCGACGACGGCCGGCGTGCCCCAACCTCGGGCGACCACGGCCGCATGGCTGACGAGGCCTCCACGCGCGGTGAGGATGCCCTCGGCGACCATCATGCCGTGGACGTCCTCCGGGCTCGTCTCGTTGCGCACGAGCACGACCTTCTCGCCACGGTCAGCGGCGTCGACGGCGTCGTCGGCCGTGAAGTACACCTTGCCGACCGCTGCGCCCGGCGACGCCGCGAGCCCCTTGGCGAGCACCAAGCCGCGACCTTCGAACTGCGGGTGCAGCACCGAGTCGAGGTGTTCAGCGGTCACCCGCATCACGGCTTCACGCTTGCTCAGCTTCCACTTCCCCGCGCCGCGCCCCGTGCCCTTCGCCATGTCGACGGCCATCCGCAACGCGGCGACACCCGTGCGCTTGCCGATGCGGGTCTGCAGCATCCACAACTTGCCCCGCTCGATGGTGAACTCGGTGTCGCACATGTCGCGGTAGTGGCGCTCGAGCCGCTCGAAGATCTCGAACAGCTCGTCGTGGATCGCCGGGAAGTGCCCCGCGAGCGCGTCGAGATCCTCGGTGTTGCGGATGCCGGCGACGACGTCTTCGCCCTGGGCCTTGATCAGGAAGTCGCCGTAGTGACGGTTCTCACCCGTTGCCGCGTTGCGCGTGAACCCCACTCCCGTGCCGGAGTTGTCGTCGCGGTTCCCGAACACCATCGCCTGCACGTTGACCGCCGTGCCGAGCTCGTGGCTGATGCGCTCACGGACGCGGTAGGCGATCGCCCGGGCACCGTTCCACGACTTGAAGACGGCTTCGACGGCGCCCCGGAGTTGTGTCATCGGCTGCTGCGGGAACGGCTTGCCGGTCTGCGACTTCACGACCTGCTTGTAGAGCTCGGACAGCGTCTTGAGGTCGGCGGCACTGAGCTCGGCGTCGGTCTTGACCTTGGCGCGTCGCTTGGCCTCCTCGAGAGGGTGATCGAACAGCTCACCGTCGACATCGAGCACGATTCGTCCGTACATGGCGATGAAGCGCCGGTAGCTGTCGTAGGCGAAGCGGTCGTCGCCGGTCACCTTGGCGATCCCCTTGACGCTCTTGTCGTTGAGGCCGAGGTTCAAGACGGTGTCCATCATCCCGGGCATCGAGAACTTGGCACCCGACCGCACGCTGACCAGCAACGGATCGGACGGATCGCCCAGCGTGCGGCCCATCGCCTTTTCGAGCTTGGCGATGTGCTTGGTGATCTCGTCGCTGAGACCGGCCGGCCACCCGTGCTTCATGTAGGCGATGCACGCCTCGGTCGAGATCGTGAAGCCCGGCGGCACCGGCAGCTTCAGCACGCTCGTCATCTCGGCGAGGTTGGCTCCCTTGCCCCCGAGGAGATCCTTGTACTCCATCGGCGGTCGGCGGTGCTTGTGGTCGAAGGCGTAGACGTATGGCACGTCTGGCGAGTCTAGGGTCGAGGGAGGGCAGGGGTTGAAAGGGTTGAGGGAGGGCAGGTTCGAAAGGGTCGTAGCCTGAGTCCGATGTTTCGCGTGCTGGGCTTCGACGTGCGAATCCGGCCCGGGTTCATCATCTTCATGATCCTGATCATCGGCCTCCACGGCAACGAGTTCGGCCTGTGGCTCGCCGGCTCGATCGCCGGCTTCACGCTGGTGCACGAGCTGGGCCACGCGGTGGTCGCCCGCCGCAACGGAGCCAAGGCCGAGATCTCGCTCGACTTCCTCGCCGGCTTCACGTCGTTCGTTCCGTCACGGCCGCTGTCCAAGGCGCAGCGGGCGCTGATCTCGTTCGCCGGCCCCGGCGTGCACATCGCGTCGAGCCTCGCGGTGCTGGCAGCGATGGGCGTCAACCCGCTGAACGGCGACAGCTACAACCGATCGGCCGCGGCGGCTGCGATCTGGTGGGCGGGACCGGTGATCGGCCTGTTCA
>DASUEW010000033.1:0-3015 GCA_036274875.1 Ilumatobacteraceae bacterium | reverse complement strand
TCACCGAGGCCACGCGAGCCATCGAACGACTCCTCAAGTCGTGATCTCCTGACACTCCCGAGTTGAGGCGTGCCGCGCGCGGCGGCAGGGCTGGCATCTCCACGCGATCTCCAGGTGGACTCCAAGCGAGCGGCGGCGGTTTCGCCGATCGTGGCGTGCTGATCATTCCTACTTCCTTCCTCCACCCACGGGTGCGCGGAGAAGGTATCGGGAAGGGGTGGTTCATATGAGTCGCTGCACCAATCACCGCCACGAGCAAAGGAGAACCCACGTGGCCGTCTCGACAACCATCCCTGCCAAAGCGCAGTGTGCCGTGACCGACCGGCCAAACGGCAATCGCGTCAAGGTCGCCGCGATTTTCGAATCCCAGTGGGTTCGGTCGCTACAGCGGTCAGGATCGTCGTGTTGCTGGTGGTGGCGTTGGTGTCGGTGAGTGTGCCGGCCCGGCGGCGACAGGTTCGATCACCGAGGTGCAAGTCGCCGGACGCGGCGATGTCCCCGCCGACGCCGTCGCCGCCGTGCTCAACGTCACCGTCGCCGGACCGACGGCCGACGGGTTCGCGACCGTGTTCCCATGCGGACAACCGGTACCCACCGCATCCAACCTCAACTACCGCACCGGCGTCGACACCGCCAACACCGCCACCGTCCAACTCGGCGACGGCGGCAAGGCCTGCATCTACACCTTCGCCACCACCCACCTGCTCGCCGACGTCAGCGGCCACATCACGGCCTGACCCAGCGCAGGAGCCGTCCACGGGCTCCTGCCTGCGGGCGGTTCCGCCGTGTGTCGTGCGGCACAGATCAGCCGAACATGGGCTACCGCGTGAACCCTCGACGGTCGCGGTCCGTACGGCGCTAAGCGACGGCCGATTCGCGGCCGCTCACAAGGAAAGAAAGAAGAGAGATGATGTCTTCCAGAAAGGTCAATGACCGCCGACGGAGAGCTGCTCGCCGGTTCGCCGGTGCGGTGGTGGGTGCCGGAACGATGAGCCTCACGGCGCTGTCGATCGGCGCCCCAGCGGGTGCCGCCGGGGGACCGTCGGCGTTCCTCGCTCTGGGTGTTCTGACGGTGGTCGGCGATGCCCAGAACAACACGATCGTGATCAGCCGCGACGCGGCAGGCAAGATCCTGGTGAACAACGGCGCAGTCCACATCAGTGGCGGCACGCCGACGGTCGCCAACACGAGATCGATCTCGGTGGTCGGCGCGGCGGGCAACGACGTGATCACCCTCGACGAGGCGAACGGCGCGTTGCCGCGTGCCAATCTGTTCGGCGGGGCCGACAACGACACCCTCACCGGCGGGTCGGCCGGCGACACGATGGCGGGCCAGACCGGCAACGACACCCTCCTCGGCAAGGGCGGGTTCGACACGTTGTTCGGTGGTTCGGGCGACGACGCGTTGACCGGCGGCGATGCCGACGACCGCGCGTTCGGCGGGGCCGGCAACGACCGCATGATCTGGAATCCGGGTGACGACACCGACCTCAACGAGGGCGGCGCCGACACCGACACCGTCGAGGTCAACGGCGGCAACGGGGACGAGCAGTTCACGACGACCGCCAACGGCGCGCGGGTTCGGTTCGACCGCATCAACCCGGCCCCGTTCGCGATCGACATCGGAACGAGCGAGAACCTGGTCCTCAACGCCAACGGCGGCAACGACTCGTTCTCGGCGACCGGCAACCTCGCCGCCCTGATCAGGATCACGGTCGACGGCGGCGCGGGTGAGGACACCATCTTGGGCAGCAACGGCATCGACACGCTGCTCGGCGGCGACGGCAATGACTTCGTCGACGGCCAGCAAGGCAACGACATCGCCCTGCTCGGCGCCGGCGACGACGTCTTCCAGTGGGACCCGGGCGATGGCAGCGACACCGTCGAGGGCCAAGACGGCTTCGACGACATGCTGTTCAACGGCAGCAACGGCTCGGAGAACTTCGACGCGGCCGCGAACGGGGGGCGGGTCCGCTTCTTCCGCAACCTCGGCAACATCACGATGGACCTCGACGATGTCGAACAGATCGACCTCAACGCCTTGGGAGGCGCCGACAACCTCGTCGTCAACGACCTCAGCGGCACCGATCTGACCGAGATCACGACCGATCTCGCCACGCCCGCAGGCACCGGCACCGGCGACACCCAGCCCGACAACGTCACCGTCATCGGCACCAACGGCGACGACATCGCCGTCGTCGCCGGTCAGGGCTCGAACCTCGAAGTCGTCGGCCTCGCGACCCACATCACCATCAGCGGCGCCGAATCGGCGCTCGACCGGATCACGATCTCGGCCCTCGACGGCAACGACGTCGTCGACGCATCGGGCATCGCGGCCGGGTCGATGGCCCTCACCATCGACGGCGGCATCGGCGACGACGTCCTCATCGGCGGTGACGGTAACGACACCATCAGCGGCGGCGAAGGCGACGACGTGCTCCTCGGTGGCCCCGGCGTCGACACCCTCGACGGCGGTCCCGGCGACGACACCCTCATCGACGGCGAGATCGTGACCGACGGTCTCGTCGTCGGAACGGACTGGCTCGACGCCCATACCCGTGTGGTCGACGACACGACCGTGCTCGACGTCAACGACACCAGCTACACCGTCCCCGAAGCGGACCTCGTCTCGGAGACGCCGGGCGACCCCATCGCCTGACACGATTGACCCGTCGGCGGACGGCGAGGGCGGCAGCGCTCTCGCCGTCCGCCGTCTGGCTGCCGGGATAGAGGACGTCCGGTCTTCACCGACGAGGTCGTCCGAGAGGTCGACCCAGCGCTAAGAAATCGCAAACGCCCACCCCGGTGACGCGGCGGACCGGCATGTTTGACACGCCGACTACCGGCGTCTATGGCCTCACTGAAACGAATCCTGATCGGGCGTCCGATCTCGAGTGCCGACGAGCACCACCAGCGCTTGTCGAAGAAGATCGCCCTGCCGGTGTTCGCGTCGGATGCGATCTCGTCGACCGCCTACGCGACCGACGAGATCCTGGTCGTGCTGTTGCTCCAAGC